>JAAZGM010000313.1 GCA_012511245.1 Methanomicrobiales archaeon
AGAGCAGCAGGGCGATGCAGATCAGCCCTCCACGGCCGGTACCATTCATGAGTCGCTTTCCTTTCATCTATATTCACCTGCCAGCGCGTCCCGGGACACTGATCCGGGGGCGCACGATGGAGACGTCAACGTTCTCCTATAAACCTTTTCTGTCACGATCGTCTACACGTCGGGGCTTCAGAATAGATCCCGGGCCCAGAAACAGCTGTGGAGGCCGGGAGCGGGCGCCGTGCCGAACGGCAGATACAGGATATCCGCTCCGGCAGGCCCACGTCCGTTCCGGTCACCTCTCGCGGACCACCGATGCGGCGACCTTCGTTATCTCACCCCAGGGGAGGCTCCCTGTCATACAGAAAGATTCGTCGTTCCAGTCCCACCGAAGCCGCCAGAGGGAACCTTCCGAACGGTCGTCGTTATCAAAGACCAACTGGCCCAGAATACCGTCGCCCTGGGCGATCCATTCCTTATCTCCGGAGACCGTCGGGCCAGGGCACGGGGCGTCCGGGGACGAGAGTTTTGTGATCCGGAGGTCGCCGGCGGCGCCGGTGTAGGTGAGCGTGACACTCCCGTCGGGAGGGCAGGTGGCGTTTTCGAAGACGTAGCCCTCGGGGAGGTAGGAGGGCTCGGGGATATCGGGGCCGAAGATCTCGCGGGCCTCGGCAAGTGTTGCCGCGTATTCGGGCGTTATCGCGGCCTGTTCCGTGCCGATGCACCCGGCAACGGCCAGAAGGCAGCAGAGCAGGAGAACCGCGGGAATAGTTTTCTTCATGATGGTTCCTCGGGATACCGATCCCGGTATTCACGATGGAGACGTCGACGCACCTCTATAAACCTTTTCTGTCACGATCGTCTACACGTCGGGTCTTTTCAATCGGCCTCACGCCAAGAACAAAGCCCGGTGGGCCGCGAATCCGGGCCGCGCCGAACGACTGGAATAGGAGCCCACCCGGGCGACCGATGAGGCGATCTCCGTTATCTCGACTACCGGGGCTTTCCTGTCATGCGGAGGGGGGCATGCGTCCGCCCGCACCCCCTGCGGCCCGAAGAGTCGACTCCCTGCACAGAAATCACTTATAGCACGACGACAAGCTCTTCGATCAGGAGGGGGGCCTACACCGAGAGAACCATGAGACAATCGTTAATATTGAGGGGCGTCGCCGTGCTCCTGGTGGTGCTCGCCGGGATCGCGCCGGCGACCGCATTCGACGGCCTCACGGCCGATCCCGTTTGGATCGAGGAGACGACCTATGACCTCTGCACGTTCGAACGGGCACTGGGGTCAGAAGAGCGAACTGCAGCGGCTACCTATATCGCCAACGCGATGGAAGAGCGCGGGCTCTCGGTCGGCACCGGGAGGTTTTCATACAGCAACTGCTACTTCGACCCGCCGCTTGCCCTCTCCTCGAATATCATCGGCGTAAGGGAGGGGGCGAACGACCGGATCGTCGTCATCTCCGCACACTACGACACCGCCGTCCCGAGGACACCCGGTGCCGACGACAACGCCGCGGGCGTCGCGACGATGCTCGAGGTCGCCCGGGTCCTCAACGGCACCCCCCTGAACCGGACGGTCTACTTCATCGCTTTCGGCGGCGAGGAGACCGGGCTTGAAGGGAGCACGCGGTGGCTCGCCGACAACCCGGACCTCCACGACCGGATCGTCGCCGCGATAAACCTCGACTGCGTCGCCTCCGGGGACCGGCTGCTGGCGACGACGCTCCCCCAGCACCGCTGGATCCTTGACGCGCTCCCGCCGTCGGCATGCCTTGAGGAGACACCGGCGGGGCTGCTTGATGCTGCACGGGGAGATGAACTCGCTTTCCGTGCCGCGGGGATACCGACGATCCGGCTCTACGAGCGCGACAGTTATGCGATCATCCATACCCCCGACGACCGGCCGGAGAGGCTCAACTACACCCTTGCCGCGGAGTGCGCACGGATCGTCGCCGGGACGGTTGTGGGGATCGACGTGGCCGGAGAAGCCCCGCAGGTCGATCTCAGGATTGAGGATGGGACGGTCAGTTTCAGAGCATCGGGCGATACGTCGGTCGAGGTGATCGTCGACGGCACCAGCCTCGGGGTGCTGCCGTCCGGGTCGGTCACCCTCCCGGGAGGAACCCACGTCGTGCAGGCGATCGCCTACGGCCCCACCGGGGAGAAAGGGGTTGCGACCGCCATGGGAGAGGGGGTGGAGATCGCGCCGCCGGCCGTATCGGGAAGCGGTATCACCATCCCCTGGGGGAGTAGAGCCGAATCAGGCACAGGATCTCCGATTCTGCTCACCTTCCCGGCCATCCCGCTCTCTTACCGCCTCGACCGGTCCGAAGGGGTTGTCCGGGTCGACGGCTACCTCGACGGAGTCCTGATCCGGGATCTCGAGGACGGCCATGCAGCGATCCCGATCCCGGGACTACACTCCTTCACGGTCGCGGCATACGGGGCCGATGGTACAGCCCTCGGGGTCGACCGGGCCGACTTCTCGTTGTGGAGCGCCCAGATGGTCGAACTCGACGGCGGGCTCCTGCAGGTCGATGAGGCCGGCGGGGTTGCCTGTTCCGCGTCGGCCCGCACCTACACCTACAACTACACCCCCGGCGAGCACTACCGTATTACAGTGGGATGCGACTACCGGGACACCGCGAACGTGTTCCTGCAGACGGCGGAGTTCCGGGTCGACGGCCCCGGCGGCCTGAAGTATGAACGGCGCCTCCCTGATCTGCCGATCTTCAATGATTCCCGGCGAGAGGAGATCGGATTCTGGCTGGAGCCGGAGGGGCCGGGCACCTATGACTGGATTATCTTCTGCAGCGAGGGCGATCGGGAGGCTACGGAGACCGGGAGCCGCGTCCTCCGGTAACCCGGCGGCATTCGCCCCGGATTCGGGGGCTGATGCCGGACAGTCCAGCACTCCGGGCGGGGCCGGGATCACACGGATGCGCCGGTGGCCCCTCCGGCGCTAAGTCCTCCCCGGCCCCATAATGTCCATCAGGCTCTTTGCGGGACCGGCGAGCCGGTGCAGGCCACGGAAGACGTCGTCTCGCCCGTTGTAGACGACGTGTACGACCTTCTGCTCCCCACCGATCTCGACGGTCCCGACCTGCTCAATGACGAGCGACGTCGGGCCGCACCGGACCGTCCCGAGGATCATGTCGCCGCCGACCGTGAACGCGGCGGACCTCCCGGGATCCCCTGCGACCGTCCCCTCGAAGAACCACATGCGGGGCGGGGCGACTTCAAACGTGCCCGTCTCGTTCTTGACGAAGGCCCGGGCGCCTTCGACGATGGGGCCCGGCACCGGTTCGAGGTCGAGCACGAACTCCCGGCCGGGGAGCCGGAGCGTCACCGGGCTCTCTGAACCCGCGTCGGCGACGAGCGCCGCCGGGGGGGCGGTCACGAGGTCGTAGTTCCGGAGGGGCGGAAGGTTGGTGAGGTTCGACCGCGGGGCCGGCGGGACCGGGGCGAAGTATTCCGGGCCGGCCGTGGCAACTTGGCCCGAAGTCACAGGCAATCGTATAGACAGGATGAAAAAAATTGGCAAAAAAATAACAAGCCACCATTGTTATTTTGATATTGTGAAATTATTTTAACGCCTTATTAATCATATCAACAAGTTTCTTGCAGTGTTCTTGCTCTTCATCAGTTAAATCAGAAAAGTTATTCCCTCTTGTCCAGCGAAGGAATGCTTTCGCAAGTTGATATTTTGAAAAACCCTTGATCTCCGTCGTAAAAATGTCAACAATCGGTCTGCTTTTTTGCTTATCCGCAACCGCTTTTACGTTCCACTTTAATTCATCATTTGCTATTGCTATCAACGTTTCTCTAAATAAATCTTCTATCTCTGGCTTGCTAACAGAACCGGAATAGATATCTTTGGTTCTCAGTATCCGCTTATTCCCAAGGGCATTTACTAAAGTTTCTTGGGTTGCGGCATTGTCGCCTTCGGTATCAGAATCCAGTAAAGCTGCTACTTTCAAACTTTGAGCATGTAATATTGTTGCGTAATATACTACTTTGCCGGCGCTATTTGCAGGATTAAGCGATATTTTTTCATCAATTTGTGGCAAGCCAACTTCTGTGCACAACTCAGAAACAGCTTCAACATACCAATAATCAGTAAGTCCTTCAAGGACAAGATTCTTTTTATGAAAAAACAAGGTTTGAGCCAGATCATATCCAAGTGCTTCTTGCAGTGGTAAAAGTGCTGCAGAATCACTTGCCGTCACAGAAGTATGTACAATCGTTCCGGCTTCACGCGTTTCCATCTCCACAACGCGAACCAAATCAAGTTCATTAGGGCCTACCAAAAAAGGTGAATGTGTTGTGTAAATGGTTTGATTACTCTCGCTTAATCGAGAAAGGGTTTCCCGAAACTCGGCTTGTTTAAGTCCATGTAAACTTAATCCTGGTTCGTCCAATAAGAGAATAGTATTTTTATGCTTATCAGACGCTTCTGCAAAGAAAACAACAAAGAATGATACCAGCCATTGAAACCCTTCAGACCGTTGATCAAGTTCTACTTCAACACCTAACGAATCTTCAACAACCACTTTCAGATATTGCCCGTCCGCATCAACCCGAAGCTTGTTCGCTTCTGGCTTATTCGGGTTAGGGTTCCATACTCGGGTTATTTCTTTCGTCAATCGAATACTGGCAGCATTTAACCTGTAATTTCTATCGTCTAAAACATCCTTATACTTCTGCACCTCAGCAGGTGTTGAATTAGCGGGAACTGCTTTACCGGCTTTTGAAAGGTCCGCTGCAGAGAATTTTAATAATTTTAACAAACAGAGATTACCATAATCATATTGGTCATCATCCAAAACTCCAGACGATACCCTTTGGGTAAGATGCTCAAGATGAATAGAGGGCTTTACTCTAAAATAATTACTGAAAAGAACAAATGTGGGTAAAAAAGCTTTGCACCTCTCCATAGCTTTTGCGCGGTTGATGATCAAATTAAATTTAGCTTTTAGCTCATCAAAGCGAGACTCTTCCTCACTACCTTCAGTAACATAACTAAAATATTTATCCATCCATTTAATAATAGAATCAGCATCTTCAGTCGATATGTAAATTTTTGTGGTATATTCCTTAACGTGACTATTTAGATCGGTCAATACGGGCGACGCCTGCTCTTGAGTTAATGAGTCTTCAACTCGATAATTTTTATCAATATGAGCAGCTAGTCGTTTGATATCTTTTTCAATGTCTGCATAAGTTAATTGTTGCGGTGCATTCTCAAGACGATACCAACTCTTGTTGTTTAGGTATCTTCCAGCAACAAAAATTATATCTCCATACCCCTCCGGTAAATCCTCTTTTTCTTCATCATTTAACGAAAAATGCCCCTCAACCACGGTGAAGTCGTCTTGGTTAATGCCATGATTTGATATATCTTCATCATACTTTGAACGAGGATAATCTCGCAAGGGATTAAATAATGCAGTTCCTTTGGGCGGATTGAGTTTTTGTAATGCTTGCAAAATTGCGGTTTTTCCAGCTTCATTTGGGCCAACAAGAATTGTCTTAAATTCTTCTATATCAAAACATCCAGTATCGATAATGCTACGATATCCCTTCACTCGTGCTTTAATCAATCGCATGATCACCGCTCCCTCACAGTGTTATTCTTACAAATAATAATATAGTTCTGACACTATTTGTAGATATTTTTTAACTCATATCCGAAAATCATAAAACGAGCCAGTACCCAAAGAATGACTTCGGGCCAACTTGGCTCGAAGTGGTTATCTGTCCTTTTCTATATTTTTATCGGGGGCAGGGTGGGCGGCGTTGTCCTTTGCAGCCTGTTCCGTACCCTCGGCAAGCCGGGCGGCAATTGGCTTCTTTTCGGCTCTTTTCTGTGCAGTGTGGGTCTTGCTATCCATAACTTTTTCATAACGCTCGGAAAGC
Organism: Methanomicrobiales archaeon; assembly: GCA_012511245.1. Classification (GTDB taxonomy): domain Archaea; phylum Halobacteriota; class Methanomicrobia; order Methanomicrobiales; family Methanoculleaceae; genus Methanoculleus. The sequence continues at coordinate 5,914 of JAAZGM010000313.1, forward strand.
TGTGTGTCGGTAACAAACTCCTTTTTAACAAAAGAACCGAAGTCGGGATACCACCATGTAAGCCGCCTTATATCAGGGATACGATTGGATTGCTCCCATTACCGACAGCCTGAGTCTCAGTATGTCTCTAATTTCGGCATCTGCAATCGAGCAATGCAGCCTCACCTAACAACTTCGAGTGGGATCAGCAGCACCTAGGTACCTGACTTCGCAGCAACGCGCTCAATGTGTGAGGTTGCACTGCTACTCCATCCACAACCTCGCGCGAAGACGCGAAGAACACGAAGGGAAGTGGATGGGTTGGCTTCCAAAGGATGGCCTCAACCGATTTAGCGAAGTACTGAGTCTGCTGTTCCAACTGTTCCGGGATAAGCCGAAGTTGGTCGGGATTGCCGGGAGTGGCCCGAAGCTCAGATTCACAAGCAGGGCAAACAGGAGCGGCAGCTAGATCAGCGACCTGCTGGCAATACATAACATATCTCCGTGGTTTCACCATCAAGGGGGGAAACGTCGTCCGGGAACCCCTCATCCTCTACGTGGGCGAAACGTTCCTCGGCGTGACGGTCGTGCTCTGGTGCCTTGTGGCGCGGTGCCGGCAAAGGGCATCTCCGATGCCCGGGTCGGATACAGAACCGTAAAGGGGTACCGGCGCACACCTTCATGAACCGGACGGAGCGGTGCCCCTATGAGCGATGCGGTTATGGATTTCCTGGTAGTCGCTGACCAGATCTTCATCCTGGTCCTCCTGATCGGCGCAGGCTACGTTGCCGTCTCGACGAGGATCGTCGATCCCCGGGCCACCCGGGGGCTTTCCGGGCTCCTCATCAACATCACTCTGCCGGCGCTGATCGTCGCCTCGATGCAGGTGCCCTTCACCCCCGAGCGCCTCATCGGCGCAGAGACCCTCCTCCTTGCAACCGGGGCCCTCTTCACCCTCTCGTTCGCCATCGCCTGGGCTGTCTCGAAGGCGATGCGGGTCCCGGCCGCGGAAGAAGGAGTCCTCCAGTTCGCGATCGTCTTCGGGAACGTCGGATTCATGGGGTTCCCGGTCGCTCTGGCGCTCTTCGGCGAAGAATCGCTCTTTTACGTCGCGATCTTCAACCTCGCCTTCAACATCCTGGTCTTCTCGGTCGGGATCATGATGCTGACCGGGGGGAGGGGGGAGAGGTTTAACCCGCGACTGCTCGCGAACTCCGGGATAGCAGCCTCCGTCGTCGGGCTCGCCCTCTTCCTCGGGTCGGTCGAGATCCCATCGCCCTTCATCGACTCGATCGAGCTCCTCGGCGGGGTGACGACGCCTCTAGCCATGATCATCGTAGGAGCGATGCTTGCGACGTTTCCCGCCCGGGAGATGGTCGGCAACTGGCGGATCTGGGTCACGAGCGCCATCCTTCTCCTCGCCGTCCCGGTGATCTACTGCTGGCTCTTCTCCCCGATCTTCCCGGATTCCCTCGTTAACGGCGTCATGATCACGATGGCCGCGATGCCCGCCGCTGCAAACACCGTCATCTTCGCAGAACAGTATGGTGCAAACTCAAAACTCGCGTCGCAGATCGTCTTCGTCTCGACGATAGGATCGCTCGTCACGATCCCGCTGATCGCGACGGTGTTACTGTAGAGGAAATGAAACCAAACTTCATCAGAACCCGATACCCCCTGCAATAACCCGATATTCGGCCGTTACCAGGACAAAATCCGATTCCGTGCCTTGAACAACCGCATTCACTGTTGTCGTCCAGGTATTTTCGCGTATCAAGCGTTTCGTGCCCCCCACCCCCCGGTATTCGAGGCTGAACGTAATCCCTGCCGCATCTTCCGGCGGCGGGGCGAAACCGTCAAGGAATACGACCGTGGTGTAGGTACCGTTTGAAACCCGGATGAACTCAGCGACGCTCACGTTATCGGGTGTCGCAAGCACAGGCATGAGCAGCCGCGGCTCTCTCTTCATCTCCCATGCGGTCAGGTTAGTGGGCCGCTGGTACCGGGGCAATCGCTGCGATTCGTCTTCCGTCTGCAGCACCTCAAACGATACGGATACATCGGGTGCATACCCTTCCGTCGCCGTGAACGCGAGCATCTTCCCGTAAGGTGTCTCCCGAACCGCCGCCTGCCACCCGGCGACCCGATCGCCGACGAGCGCTTCCTCCGGGATCACCGGTTCGCCCGTTACGTTCGCCGGGATCGGGACCATGACCGTGGCGGTGCCGTTCGCGGCAGGACCGGGTAGACCGGTGATCTCGACCGTGTAGGAGTTGTCCGGCAGAACGGTCTCGGTAAACGCGAAAAGGAGGAAAAGGACGACGATCACGCTGAAAATGGCAGCGAACGCCTTGAAAATAAAGTCAACCTTCACGCAGATCTCGCCTCAGACATCGAACCCGGGGATGGACCGTGTATGCCCAGGTATCGGTACCTACGGGTGAGGTATCGACGTTCAGTTATAAACCCTTTCTGTGATGCTTATCTGCGCATCAGGCGCCCTTTGACGATTCTGAGCAACATCCGCAAGCTGAAGGCGGGAACCGTGCGAAAGAATACCCCTGCCACGC
>JAAZGM010000314.1 GCA_012511245.1 Methanomicrobiales archaeon
CGCCGATCCCCGGCCGGGATCGATCGCAAGAACCGCCTCGTAGCAACCCACCGCTTCGTCGTAACGGCACATGATCCCGAGCACCCTCCCCCGACATTGCCAGGCAAGGATATGCTCCGGATCAAGGCTGAGCGCCCGATCAAAGCAGGCGATGGCACCCTCGTGCTCCCCGAGATGCATAAGGGCGTAACCCTTGCGCTGCCAGGCCATCGCATCGGCGGGATCCAGATCGAGTGCCCGGTCAAAACAGGCGACGGCATCGCCGTAACACCCTGCTTTGATGAGTACGAATCCTTTCCGTCTCCAGAAGAGCGGCTCATCGGGGGAGCGCTCAAGCGCCCGGTCGTAACAGGCGATCGCTTCATTGAAGTTTCTGGTGATACAGAGAACCAGACCCCTGTGGTACCAGCTCACAGCACCCTCATCCCTGGTCGCCATCGAACACTGAAGGAGGGATCATCGCATAAGAAGATAACCCGACCCGCAACGAATAAGGTCGGTTGAACAAGAGGAGCTACGTATGAAAGATAAGATTCTTGTTGCCTATGCCACGCGATACGGCTCGACTGCGGATGTAGCGGAGGCGATCGGCGACGAACTCCGTACGATGGGCGCCGATGTCGATGTGCGGCCGGTGGATAAGGTACAGGAACTCACCCCATACCGGGCTGCCGTCATCGGGAGCCCGATATACATGGGCAAATGGCTCCCCGAGTCGCAGGTCTTCATCGAGAAAAACCAGCAACGGTTGCGCTCCATCCCGGTCGCTTTCTTTGCCGTGGGCCTCACGACCACGGATGAGAACCCCGAGGTCATCAGGAAGGCAGAGGCGTCGATGGATGCAGTCAGGATGCTCGTCACCCCGGTCGAGGCCGGTATCTTTCCGGGCAGGCTGGAGAGCAGTGTCCTCTCCCCCACAGACCGTGCCATCATCACGATGATCCGGGCAAAGACCGGGGATTTTCGTGACTTTCAGGTCGTCCGCGCCTGGGCACAGGCGGTGTGGCAGAAGATCGCGGTTGTGTGACCGGCAGTAGCAAAAGCAGCAGGCAGACCCGGAAACCTTCTTTTTTCTGTTTCATTTCCGGGAACGCACAAAAAGGTGCTTATAGAACGACCGCGCATCTATAAAAACTATAAGGTGAACCGGGTGAACAAATACTCATTTGTCGCCAGAATGCCTGACAGACCCGGCGCACTTCACCGTGCAGCCGAGATCGTCAAGTCTTACTCGGGTAACATCATCCGCATCCAGTACGACCGCAGGATCGATCCAGCCACGGTATTTTTTGAGGTGGCCGCCACGCCGGAGACCTACTCACGGATGAAGGATGAACTCCACGCCATCGGCTACCTCCAGGAATCGCTCCCCACCCTCGGGTTCCTAAAATTTTCCGTATATCTCCCTCATGAACCCGGATCCCTCTTTGAACTCCTCACCGAGATCACCGGGGCGGGGGCGAACATCGCCTACATCGACTTCGACGATCGGCGGTGCGACCCGGGGAGAGTCACCATCAGCCTGAATGTCGAAGAGACCGCAGTCGTCAACGATCTGCTTGATCGGTTGAAATCACGCTATCGCCTTGAGATCCTGGAGTATGATACAACCGGCGAACACCTCGACGACACCGTCTTCTACGTCAGGTTCGCCCAGGCTGTCCGGGGGGTGATCGGAACAACCGAGGATGCGTTCCTGCTCTCGTTCCTGCAGGACGTCAACCATATCGTCCAGGAACTCAACAGCCTCGGCCAGGACCCAAGAGATGTCTTCGAGTCCATCCTGCTCACCGGCCGGACGCTCAAGAACACGACCGGCGACAGCTTCTACGCGGACGTCCAGCGGATCAGCCTCACCAACGACGTCGAGGTCTTCTGCTTCCAGATGCCCGGCGGTGGGAACATCTTCCTGCTCCGCGCACCCGATGAGACCGTCATGATCGATACCGGGTACGGGATCTATCATGAGGATGCCGTCCGGATGTTCCAGCACTATGGGCTCGGCGGTCCGGAAGAGATCCGGCGGATCTACATCACCCATGCCGACGCCGACCACTGCGGGGCGGGAGGGTTCTTTGACGCAGAGGCGTATACGCACACCGGGTCGCTTGAGATCATCCGCCGTGCAAACCGGGCATACGGGTCACGGAGCGAGTCCTCGATCCTCGAAGAGGTCTACACGACCATCATCAACCTCTTCTCGCAGTTCACCCCACCAAA
>JAAZGM010000315.1 GCA_012511245.1 Methanomicrobiales archaeon
CCGAGTTTCAGCGCCTCGTCGAGGTCGTGGGTGACGAAGATGATGGTCTTTTCCAGCCGCTGCTGGAGATCCAGCAGTTCGTCCTGCATGTCCCTCTTGATGAGGGGATCAAGAGCGCTGAATGCCTCGTCCATCAGGAGGATGTCCGGATCACTCGTGAGCGCCCGGGCAAGTCCGACCCGCTGCTTCATACCGCCGGATAACTCGCCGGGCATGCTCGCCCCGTAACCGCCGAGCCCGACCATCTGGAGCACTTCTTCGGCTTTTTTGTGTCGTTCTTCCTCTGGAACGCCCTGGATCTCGAGTCCGAAGGCGACGTTGTCGAGAACCGTCCGGTGGGGAAGAAGAGCAAAATTCTGGAAGATCATGCCGAGTTTGCGCCGCCGGATCATCCGGAGTTCCTCCTCGCCCATGCCGACGATCTCCTCGCCGTCGATCCGTATCTTGCCCCCGGTTGGTTCGATGAGCCGGTTGAGGCAGCGTAAAAGTGTCGATTTCCCGCTCCCTGACAGCCCCATCAGCACAAATGTCTCCCCCGGCATGACATCGAACGAGATGCCGGTGAGGGCCAGTGTCGAACCGGTCTCCTCGTATATCTCCTGTTTTGAGCGGCCTTTTCTATGAAGTTCCAGTGCTGTTTCCGGATTTTTCCCGAATACCCGGGTCAGGTTCCTGACGCTGATTATTGGTTGTGGTGATTCTGTATCTTCTCTCGTTGATTCTTCAGAAATAATAGAACCCTCCAGCTTCACGAGTTCTATCTAATCTGTTTTATAATCTCCGTTTTTGGAAAATGGCGAATATGCACGGGAATTTAGGTTTTTCCGCCATTTTAAAGAGGATATTAAGATCGAGTATCATCATGGCCTTTAACCCATAATTTATGAGCAGTTCAGGAATAATTCGCTGGATAACGCTCATTCTTCCGAAACCCGATCTCGCCCCCGCTCCGCACCCGGAGCACCATTCGTGCAGTGGGATGCCGGGGTTGTACGGGCTCCCGCACACCCCGGGACACTGCCCCGCAACCATCATATGTGCCCTTTGAAAATACCGGAAATATCCCCGGTTTCACCCGGTGCGCCCATCCATACCAGTTCTTTTATTGGGTGGAAGGTCATATCATTGTAGATTGATCCAGCCTGCCTGTGAGGCAGGGAATCAGGAACGCGGAGATCAGTATCATGCAAAAGGGAAAAATCGTCCTGGCATACTCAGGAGGTCTTGACACCTCCATATGTATCCCTCTCCTGCGCGAGCACTACGGGTTTGATGAGATCATCACCGTCGCGGTCGACGTGGGCCAGCCCGAAGAGGAGACCGCCCGGGCAACGGAGAAGGGCCGGAAGTTTGCAGATAAACACTACACTATCGACGTGAAGGAGAAGTTTGTAACCGATTACATCTTCCCTTCGATAAAGGCGAACGGGTCGTACGAAGGCTACCCGATGGGTACGTCACTCGCCCGCCCGCTGATCGCCGAGGAGCTCGTGAAGATCGCACAGCAGGAAGGTGCCTCAAAGGTTGCACATGGGTGCACCGGCAAAGGAAATGACCAGCTCCGGTTCGACTTCATCTTCAGGTCCGCCGGCTACGATATCATCGCACCGATGCGGGAGATGAACCTGACCCGCGAGTGGGAGATCTGCTACGCGCAGGAGCACGGCATCCCGGTGCCGGTGGTGAAGGACAAGCCCTACAGCGTCGATGAGAACTGTTGGAGTCGGAGTATCGAGGGCGGCAGGCTTGAAGATCCGGCATTCCACCCTCCCGACGATATCTATGCCTGGACGGTCTCACCGAAGGATGCTCCTGACAAGATGGAAGAGATCCGGATCGAGTTCGAGCAGGGTGTTCCGGTCGCCCTGAACGGAAAGAAGATGCCCGGCCTTGCCCTGATCCAGGAGTTGAACCTGATTGCAGGAAGGAACGGCGTCGGCCGCAACGATATGGTCGAAGATCGGGTTCTTGGCCTGAAGGCACGCGAGATCTACGAACACCCCGCCGCAACCGTCCTGCTTGCCGCGCACAAGGACCTGGAGCACCTTGTCCTGACCCGATCGGAACTCGCGTTCAAGCAGATGGTCGACGATAAGTGGTCGGAACTCGCCTACATGGGGCTTGTGCACGATCCGCTCTTCTACGCCCTGAA
>JAAZGM010000316.1 GCA_012511245.1 Methanomicrobiales archaeon
AATCTTCGCCGATGGCGATGACCGGGCTGCTCATCACCCGCCGGACCTCCATGTTGCTGATATCGGTGAGTGCCCGCTTCGTCCGCTCCCAGTTGATGAACTCCCTGACCGGCACCTCGATCACCTCAAGCGGCGACGGGAGCCAGAGGTCACTGGAGAGGTCGCCGACATCGAGGAGTGAGAGGATATCCGTCTCGGTAACGATACCCGCCACCCGGTCGCCATCCATCACGGGAAGCCCGCCGATATGGTACTTCCGGAGCAGTCCCGCCGCCTCACTCACCGGCGAGTCGACACGGACGGTCACCGGGTTCGGTGTCATGACATCTCTTACCTGCACCACCACAATCACCTCAGGGGAGCATCCCGGCGGTGCGCAGACCCGTATCCTCTGCAAACCCGCACATCAAGTTCATGTTCTGGATAGCCTGGCCGCTCGCACCCTTGACCAGGTTGTCGATCGTCGAGACCGCGACGACCCGGTCACCCTCGCTCTCGACGGCAACGTCGCAGAAGTTCGTCCCGCGGACAGCCGCAAGGGTGGGTTTCTGGTAGCGGACGAAGAACTCATCGGCGTAGAATTTCCGATACAGCGCCTCGACCTCGCCCTGCTCCATCGGTTCGTTGAGGAGGATATGGGCGGTTGTCAGGATCCCCCGGTTCACCGGGAGGAGGTGGGGTGTGAAGTAACACCGGGCGGACGAACCGAGCCGGGCGGCCTCCTGCTTCATCTCCGCGAGGTGGCGGTGACCTGTCCACTTGTAGGCGCTGAAGTTGTCACCGACGTTTCCGTAGTGGGTGGTCGCAGAGGGAGTAGCCCCCGCACCCGAGGCACCAGTCTTCGAGTCGTATATGATGGTGTGGGCGCGACTCGCAAGCGGCGCCGCGGCAAGCGTCGCTCCCGTCGGGAAACAGCCCGGGTTTGCGACAAACGAAGCGCCGCGGATCTCGTCACGGTGGAGTTCAGGGAGACCGTAGGGCGCCTCGAAGTAAGCCTCGTGGGTCACGCCGTAGGTCTTCTCATAGATATCCTTCGCGAGCCGGTAGTCGGCCGAGAGATCGACCGTCCTGATCCCCCGCTCTGCAAATGTCCCGGCCACCTTCATCGCCGCAGTGTGCGGTACGGCGAGGAAGGCGAAATCAGCGTCGATATCACCGGCCTCGATATTCCGGAACGTGAGATCGGTCAGCCCCCGGAGGTGAGGGTGCACCGAGACGACGGGGGTGCCGTCCAGTTTCCGGGATGTCGCGGCGACGACGTCCGCAGATGGGTGCTGCAGCAGAAGCCGCATCAGCTCGCCGCCCGTATATCCGGATGCACCGATGATCGCAATTTCCATAAGAGAGAGGTGTCTTTTATAGAATCTTAAGGCTTTGGGGCTGAAGGGACGAAGCGGGAAGTTCCCGGCTTTTAGGCCCAGGATGAAAGCGGAGCCCTCCTTCTTCCACTTTCGCCCTGCACGGATCACGTATATCATCTTTCAGATGAGCTCTCTCGTTGTCTATGTTTATTTCCTACAAGTATCGAGCGTATCCAGATGCAACTACTGAGGCGCGATTGAATACCACACTCGATACCTGTCGGTGGCTCTACAATAAACTCCTCAAAGAGTGCACTACCGCACGAGAGGCCGGGATCGCTCCGACGATGCGAGGGATGCAGGCGCGGATCGTCACGCTGAAAGAGGAAAACCCGTCTCTGAAAGGTGTGTACTCCAGAGTGCTTCAGATGGTGAACTACACTCTCTGGAGTAACCTTCGTGCTCTGTCGCAGACAAAGAAGAGAGGACGCACGATCGGTAAACTCCGGTTCAAGAGCACATCCCGGTACCGCACACTCAACTAC
>JAAZGM010000317.1 GCA_012511245.1 Methanomicrobiales archaeon
GGGTAGGTCATATCCCAGGGGATCTCTTCGGGGAACCGGAACTCACATATCACTTCGGCGGCGGGCGGGTTGACATACTTACGTACTTCTGCCATGATCTTCTCCCTCACGGGAGGGTAGGATAGAGGGGGACTACTTTAAGGTGACTGCTCTCCCGGGTCATCACCATGCGAGATATGAACACGGGACGGCTGCCTTCGTGCGATGAACGAGTCGTTTCTTCGAATCAGAACGTGCATGGCGCTCAAAACGGTAAAGATCGTGTTAGAGCCGAGTAGAGTACCGCAGTTAACGGGATGGGGGGCGCCCCACCACGCCATTAGTGCTCGACACCGCGCTTCTTGAGTTCTTCCGATTTCTTCTTCGAGCACGCCTCGCACCGGAACTCGGGCGCCGGATCGTTGGATTTATCGTAGTTCTTCGCCTTGACCAGACGGTAGCCCCGGGCGACCGTCCCGCAATCCACGCACCGGACCTCCTCTCTGACCTCCCACTGGGTGGCGAGCGCTTCGGAGGTGAAGATGAACCGGTCGACCCAGAAGAAGATGAGGCCGCCGATGAGGTTTGCAACGATCGTCGCGGCAAGTGCTCCGAAGCCCGCGAGCCAGTAGAGCACCACGGCGAGGATGGGCGTCGAGAGCTGCCATCGGACAAGGTAGAGGCCGTATCGCTTAAAATTTACTTCCACGTATAAAAATCGCAGGGGGATCTCATAAAACGGTAGTCCCTCTGGAACAATGCGTGGAGATCCCCCGCAGGCCTTCTCGCTCGCATGCAATTCAGGATACGGCCTTCCCGGGGATATCGCCATGACTGCCCCCGCCCCTTGCATGCGGGGGAGGAGCGCGAAGCACGGGTGGGGTGGAAGATGTTTGCGTGAGCACTATCGATAAAGCCGGGGCCGGCACCGTTATCCGAGCACAAGAATCCGGCGGGTCAGGCTCTTGTGCACCCGCTGCTCGTGCTCCTGCAGGACGGTGAAGTGGCGGGCGGCGATTTCCCTGATCTCGCGGTGCGTGACGACGACCGCGCGCCGCCCCGGCCGGAGGACGCGCCGGATCTCCGCAAGCGATCCGTCGTAGAGCCGATCCATGCTCTCGGCGCGGATCCTGACCGACTGGCCGTAGGGGAGGTCGGTCACGACCGCATCGAGGGCATCGTCGCAGATCGGGACCGTCGTGGCGTCGGCGATCATCACGTCCGAGCCCGGGAGGTTCTGCCGGTAGCCGTCGACCATCGCGGGGTCGAAGTCGCTCCCGAGCACCCGGACGCCGATCTCCTGTGCCTCAAGGAGGATCCCGCCGGTCCCGCAGAAGGGATCGTAGACTGTCTCGCCGGGCGCAACAAGGGAGATGTTGACGAGCGCCCGGCCCATCCGGGGCATCATCACGCCGGGGTGGAAGAACGGCCGGCGCATGGGGTTTCGCGCCTCGAACGCCCCGCGGTCGATCCGGAGGATGACCCGGCCGAAGTAGCAGCGGTCATCCGAGACGACGGCGCGGTACTCCTCGATGGGGTTTTGGAGCGA
>JAAZGM010000046.1 GCA_012511245.1 Methanomicrobiales archaeon
CTCTGCATGGTCTGCGGCAACGACGAAATCAGGTTCACCTACCCCGTCGATGCGGGACGGTTTGCGCCGTATTCCGAGATGTTCATCCGGAGATCCTGACGGCCCCTCGCTGGCGGATAAGAACGAAGAGCGACGATAGCCCGCAAACATCCGGTTTACAAGGAGAATGCACATGAAAACACACTCGATAGACTGGAATACCATATGGAGAGAACAGCGGAAGCAGCACCACGAGGCGAACCGAAATTCAACAGACGCAAGTTTCTGGGACGCAAAAGACGCGGCCCGCAGGTTTTACAGGATGGCCCAGGAGAACAACGGGGAGCGGGTCGAAAAGACCCTCAGAGACATGCCCTTAATCCCTTCGTCACGGGTGCTCGACGTCGGGGCGGGGCCGGGAACCCTTGCCATCCCCATAGCCAGGCAGGTAAATCACGTTACGGCGGTCGAACCCTCGGAGGGGATGCGATCGGTGTTCGATGAGGAGCTAGCAGCGAAACGGATCGGCAACATCGATGTAGTGCCGAAACGGTGGGAAGACGTCAGCGTGGCAGACGATCTCAGCCCGCCGTACGATGTCGTCTTCGCGTCGTATTCTCTCGACGTCCCCGATATCGAAGAGGCCGTCAGGAAGCTGGAAGAGGCGTCCTCCCGGTACGTCTACATCTACTGGTTTGTCGGTGAGACATCGTGGGATGCGATGTCGCGGGAACTCTGGCCGCATCTCCACGGCTCGCCGTATGTCTCCTCCCCCAAGTGCGACATCCTCTACAACGTGCTGTACTCGATGGACATCTATCCGAACATCGAGACGTCCCCCCTCCGGCACATCAACCGGTTTGCCGACCTCGATGAGGCGGTCGACTACTTCGCGCCGAGGTGCTTCGCCGTGACCGGAGAGCAAAAAGAGGTGCTCAGGCAGTGTCTGGAATGGTATGTCAGACCCGAAGGGGATACCGTCGTCGTGCCCGGGGATTCGACCAGGGTGAAGATCTGGTGGGAGAAGGCGAATTCGTAGCCCGGCCGGAAGAACCTGCGATCTCATGAGCGGGAAAGAGATTTTTATGCCGGCCTGCAACGATTGCGCTCTCTATCCGAAGAAAATTGCGATCGACGAGGAATGCACCGTCAACGGTCCCGTTCCGCCGACCGGGATGCCGGGAGGTGCCCTTCCGGGGCGTTTCGGCCACGGAGGTGATGTCTTCGCAAGGTTCGAAGACCCTGGTGCGCCGGAGGCTTGATGACATGCCCGCATTCACGCGGGTCTGGATGCTGCCGGGAGCGGATGTTTTTCGCGCGACTCGATACCCGGGGTCACGCCCGAGGTTGAAGAGCGATTACCGTGCAGCAGAAAGCCGGGGCTCCGGCGATGCAGCTGGATTGGTCCGCCTTCGAAAGTATGAGAAATAAAGTAAATAAATAAGATTAAGTATGAGTTCAATTAAAAAATTTAATACTTGAAAGGGGAATTGCGGGCGGACGCCTCTGTCCTTTCCGCCCAACAGGCCCTTTCTCCGGTATCTTATGTAAGGTGATTCGAGAATGGACGTGACTCACGATTCTTTTGGACCATTGATCGCCGCCTCCCGGTCTCTTCTCCGGGACTATAGAGAATTCCTGCTCGCTCCCGGCACGATCTTCACGCTTGCTAGCGGCATCCTCCTGTTGATTGCTGTCCTATACCAGGTCTCCGGTCTCTTTACCGATGCTGCCTCGGAAGCCTACCTCGATTGGATATACCTTGCAGCCGCTCTGGTGGGATCTTCGTTCATCTGGTACAGCGCCGTCCAGGGGATCCGCGAAGGCGATTTCACCGCCGACATCCCGGTCTCCCTTGCAACAGCCGCAGCAATTGCGATCGGGGAGTACTCCGCTGCTGCCGTTGTCGCCGTGCTCCTCCTTCTTGGCGGGATGCTTGAAGAACTCGTCGCTGCCCGCGCCGACCGGGCCCTGGACGCACTTGCCCGGCTGCTGCCCGACCGGGTGACCGTCCGGCGCAACGGCAAAGACCTTTCCCTTCCCACTGACGAGCTGGTTATCGGTGATCTTCTTATCGTGCGTTCAGGAGAACGGATCGCTGTCGACGGGGAGATCCTGTTTGGGGCGGCTGCCATCAACCAGTCGGCGATCACCGGGGAGAGCGTGCCGGTGGAGAAGCAGAAAGGAGATACCGTCTTCGCCGGCACCCTCAACGAAAACGGAGCGATCGAAGTCCGTGCGACCCGGGTCGGGACCGAGACCACGCTCGGCCAGATCCGCAGGCTCGTTGTGGACGCCCAGGAAGAGAAAGCGCCCGTCGAGCGGGTGCTCGATCGCTACGCAAAGCTGTACACGCCGGCCGCTATTATCCTGGGACTGCTGCTGTGGTGGTGGAGCGGGAACGTCCTGCAGGCGATCACCATGCTTATCGTCTTCTGCCCGTGCGTGATCGTCCTCGCGACACCGACGGCACTCGTCGCCTCCATAGGGAATGCTGCGCTCAGGGGTAGCCTCGTGAAGAAGGGGGCAACCGTGGAGACGCTGGCGCAGGTCGATACGGTGATCTTCGACAAGACCGGAACACTCACGCTCGGGGAACTGCGGCTCGTCGATGCAGTTCCCTTCGATGACGTACTCGAGACCAGCCTGATAGGATATGCCGCGTCCGCCGAGAAGTTCAGCGAGCATCCGATAGGCAGGGCGATCGTGCGGGCTGCCGCCGAGCGGGAGATCGCCGTCCCGGACCCCGAATCCTGCGAGTTATTGACGGGGCTCGGCGTGAAGGCCGGAATCGAGGGGCGGACGGTCATGCTCGGGCGCCCGAAACTCTTTTCGGATATGGGGATCGCCCTTCCCGAGATCACTCTCCGGGAAACCAGTGCAAGAACCCGCGAGGGGAAGAGTGCCATCGTCGTGATGATTGACCATGAGGTAAGCGGCCTCCTGGTCTTTGAGGACACGCTCCGGGAGCATGCACAGGAGGCCGTTGCCGCCCTCAACCAGGCAGGCATCAGAACGGTCATCGTAACGGGCGACAACCGGGGAGCAGCCGACAAGATTGCAGAAGTAACCGGGATCTCCGAGACACACACCGAGATGATGCCGGAGGAGAAGGTCGGAGTTGTGAAGCGATTTCAGGAAGCAGGGCACCGGGTGGCATTTGTCGGCGACGGGGTGAACGACGGGCCGGCGCTCGCGACCGCCGACGTGGGTGTGGCGATGGGGAATGCCGGCACGGACGTCGCCATCGAGACCGCGGATGTGGTACTGTTATCAGACGAGCTCCTCAAACTCCCGCATCTCATCGGCACATCACAAAAAACCCTCCGGACCATCCGGCAGAACCTCATCTTTGC
>JAAZGM010000318.1 GCA_012511245.1 Methanomicrobiales archaeon
CCTCCGTGAGCCCGACGGATGCGATGGGCGGGTTCGTGAAGGTGATGCTCGGGACGAGGGAGTAATCTGCAACCCGCGTATTGCCGTGCAGGATGTTGTCGACGACGATGTGGGCATCCATCACCGCCACCGGCGTCAACTGCGGGCTCTTCGTGTTCGCATCCCCGGCAACGTAGACCCGGGGATTGGAGATGCTCTGGAGGTGGTCGTCGACCGCGATCCCCCGGCGATCGGTCGCAACCTCCCCACGGGCAAGGTCGAGAGCTTCGATAGCAGAGACCCTGCCTGCGCCGTGGATGACCATATCGGCATGGAACGTCTTCTCTTCCCCCTCCTTTCCAGCCCGCACCCGGAGGCCGGCTGCATCCCGCTCGATCGAGAGGAGGGGCATGTTCAACCGGATATCGATCCCGATCTCTTTTGACGCCAGGACCAGACGGTCGACGATATCGGGATCAAACTCTTTTAAGACCCGGCCGCTCCGCTGGAGGATGGTCGCCGACGATCCGGCCCGGGCGGCCACATGAGCGAACTCAAACGATATGTAGCCTCCACCGGCGAAGACGATCCGCTCGGGGAGTGCTTCAAGGGAGAAGAAGTCATCGCTTGAGGTCATGAGATCTGCGCCCGGGACATCCAGGGGGCGGGGGTGCGCCCCGGTCGCGATCACGATGTACCGGCCCGTGAGCGTATCGCCGCTGACCGTCACCCGGTCAGGGCCGGCGAAGCGGGCAACCCCGTGATAGGTGTCGATCCCTGCTCTCCGAAATCCGTCCTCTTTCCGTTGCGGGATAGACCCTGTGAGCGACCGCACGGAGGCGACCAGCGCCGGCCAGTCTATCGAGACATCCCCGGAGACTCCGTTTCCCTGCAGGTCGTGGACGCGGGCAACCGCCCCGGCGGCACCGGCAAGGATCTTCTTCGGGACGCAGCCCCGGAGAGCGCACGTCCCCCCGTAGTCCCGGGAGTCGATGATTGCAACCTTCATCCCCGCGTCCCTGCAATGCCAGGCGACATCGGAACCGGCCACCCCTGTCCCGATGACGATAACGTCGTATTCCCGCTCCATGATGAGGCTACGGATGTTACAGGTCGCTATAAAGATTTACCCCGGACGCGAAGGGAGGGGAATAGAGGGAGAAGAGGGGGACGATGGGGATGGAGACGACCGGCATAATGCACCCGGAAGGGGACGGAGCAGAGAGGTGGCCAGGGGTCTTCCCCGGATCTGGCCGGAACGTTACTCCCCGTAGATGTCGCGGGTGATCCGGTGAGGCTCGAATCGGTCCCGGTGAAAGACCCGGACCTCGACTTCAGCACCTTTCTTGAAGTCGCGCATGAGGAGGTCATAGGTTCTCCGGATGTAACGCAGACCATCACGGGCAAAGAGGTCGCGGAGAGCCTGCCGGAACCGGATCTCCTGCTCGAGGAACGCCGCCTCGTATGCCCGGGTCTCCCGGACGATCCGGGCACATTCGGCATCGTCGATCGGGTTGTTGTAGCACCCGTGCTCGTTCAGGCCGCCGATCTGCCGCCAGTCGACGCGACCCGCCTCGTCGGCCTCCCGGTGGAGCATGTAGGGATAGACCCGGCAGATGGAGAACCGCCGGTCGTATATGCTGCACCGGCCATCATCAAGGAAGATGCAGGAGCCGTCCGATCTCGTCCGGAGAGCGTAGCCTGAGACATAGAACCTCCCTTCCTGATCGCAGGCGTCGAATGCGGGTGCCGGGATGACGGCATCCGGGAGGAGCGAGCGAGCCCTGTCGGTGTCCTCTTCGAGCAGGAAGACGTGGCCGTTGAACTCCCGGGTGCAGCACCGCGCACAGCAGTCGCAGGAGAACCCCACGTCCCGTATGATATCGATGAACTCGTCCTCGGGGAACTGGAGAAGACTCTCAAGTTCGCGCTCAAGGGCGCTTATCTGCTGGTCGAATGTAAACGTAAAGAGCAGCCTCCATCCCGGGTATCAGTGCAGTGCGCCGGCACCGGGATATGGGCTGTTGGACGGGAAGGGGGATATGCCCTTCGTTCCCCGAAAACGTATTAGCAGGTCTGCGACCAACTAGTACCACCAGTTCTGAGGTACCCCTGTGATCGTGACCGCCATCATGTTCGTCATTGGCATAGCCCTCCTCATCAAAGGGGCCGATCTCTTTGTGAGCGGTGGGAGCGGCCTTGCCCTCCGCTACAGCATCTCTCCCGCCCTGATCGGATCCACGATCATTGCGTTCGGCACCTCGCTCCCTGAGCTCGTCGTCAGCACGGATGCCGCAGCCACAGGGAACACGGGCATAGCGCTCGGGAACGTCCTCGGGAGCAACATCGCAAACATCGCACTTATCCTCGCCATCTGCACCCTCATCCGCCCGGGCATGGTCGCAGCGTCGGGGACATCGCGCACCGCGCTCATCCGGAACACCGTTCTGATGC
>JAAZGM010000047.1 GCA_012511245.1 Methanomicrobiales archaeon
GCACGAAGGCGACACTCGAACACCTGGATCCTGAGCGGATGGCGTGGTTCCTCCGCACGGCCAGAGCGACCCGCCGGTTCCCCCTCGCCCCCGATGCCTCTCCCGCTGACCTGCTGGAGCACCTGAATCTGCTCGATGACGGGCGGGTGACGAACGCCGCGGTCCTCCTCTTCGGGAAACAGCCGCAACGGTTCCTTATCTCTTCCGAGATCAAGTGCGCCCACTTCCACGGCACGGAGGTGGCCAAACCGATCCCCTCCTACCAGGTCTACAAGGGCACGGTCTTCGACCTCGTGGACGCGGCGGTGGACTTCGTCCTGAGCAAGATCGCCCTCTCGGTCGGGACCCGCGAGGCCGGCCCGCAGGCGCCGGTGCGCTACGAGATCCCGAAGGAAGTGGTGGCGGAGGCGATCGTGAACGCGGTCGCCCACCGCGACTACACGAGCAACGGCAGCGTCCAGGTGATGCTTTTTGCCGACCGCCTGGAGGTCTGGAACCCGGGCACGCTCCCGCCGTCCCTGACCCTGGAGAAACTCCGGCAGGCCCACGGGTCGGTGCCGGGAAACCCGCTCCTCGCCGAACCGATGTACCTCACCGGCTACATCGAGCGGATGGGCACGGGAACGCGGGACATGATCCGGCGCTGCACCGAGGCCGGGCTGCCGGAGCCGGAGTTTGCTGTCAGTGATGGGTTCCAGACGATCATCCGCCGGATCCGGGGTAGAGGTGCCGGCGAACCTAGGGAAAAACCTAGGGAAGAAACTAGGGAAAAAACTAGGGATAAGATCCTAGCCCTGATCGCAGCCAACCCATCTATCAGCACGAATGAGCTCGCAGAGCAGATCGGTATCACACCCAAAGGGATTGAATGGCAGATCCAGCAACTGAAGCGGGCGGGTCAGCTCAAACGGGTAGGTCCAAAGAAGGGTGGCCGCTGGGAGATCACCGAAGGCGGTGATGAGTAGCGTCGGCGAGCGTGAGCGTCTCACGTAGGAGCGGGTCGTCACCTCCTTCTGGGGGATGCGTTAACCACGGCAGGCCCATAGAGGTGACGAAAGAGCACCCGCATGACATTACCATGGTTCTTCATGGCCTGGTCGAAAAAGGGCTTCTGATGAGCGATGGGTCGGGCCGGCGCACGTTCTATTACCGTCCCGGCCACCACCCGATGGAGGGTGAAATGTTCGGAGCTGGAGGGATATGTTCGAAGCCGAGCTCCGAACATTTGCCGGGGAGCTCCGAACATTTGACAGAAAGCTCCGAACATTTGATCGCAAGCTCCGAACATTTGATCGCAAGCTCCGAACATTTGGATAAACTGCGCGAGATTGCAGGGCCGGTCAGATCTGTGCGGAAAGCGTCGAGGAAGATAGTTGAGACGACGATTCTCCGCCTCTGCGAGGGGAGATACCTGACCCTTGATGATCTGGCCGATCTGTTAAACCGGAGCAAGGACTCACTGCGAAACCACTACATCAATCCCATGCTGGATGACGGCAGGATCGAGGCGAAGTACAAGAACGTCCCCACCCATCCCCTCCAGGGGTACCGGACGGTGACCGGGACGGAGAACGAGGAGTGACGGTTGCCTGCCGCTGGCACCAGGATCCTCTATAGCGCGCCGGGCGATAAACCCGGGGTGTGAGAACACCGCGATCGTCGTCCTGGGCGAGGGCGACGACCCCACGCTCCCGACAGGATCGACTGACGTCCACGGCAGCCCTGGCCCGGTGTACCGGGCGGTGCTAGACCGGGTCGCGCCCGGCCCGTGGTCGTTTCTGCTCGACTGGATGAAGGATGAGCGCGACCTCTCCAGGATCGCCGACTGCGCCTATATGGAGGCGTTGCCACGCCCCGGCTGGTCGGTAGAGACCGATCTTCCCCCCGCTGCCGGAGCCGGAGGATCTCCCGGAGGGCGCGGTCCCGTGAGGGAGAAGGCGCAGCCGGGCGACTGCACAGATACGTTCCCTCGGTGCCTCAAAGATATTGCGGTTAGAGAGTCAGGCCCAGCGATGATATCTCTCTCCGAAGTGTTGCGGCAAAAAATTGTATTAAGAGTCGATTTTAAGTTGCAACCAATCTTTTTGCACTAAGTGGATACAGATTTGTCCCCTTGGTTGCATGTTCTCCCAAGTGCCGCTGATAATGCACAGTGCGGAGATGACTTTCGATACACCAACACTGTCATCAAGGAGTTTACTCGTCCAAAACCACACTTCTTCATCAGTTATGTTGAGCAGATAGTCACTTGCTTTCTGCACCGAACCATTGCCGATAGCGTGCGCCAGTACGGCTGCAGCAAGTCCAATACGATATGCCTCTGCAATTGCCTTTGTGTCATCGAGAGGAAATTCCACCCGTAGGGTGTTGCTAAATTTCCTCGCGCCGTAAGTATCCACTGCTTTTTCTACCTGATCCCGAATTAGTAGTACCCTGCTCCCCGTAACCTGGCCAATCACAAATGCTGCCTTGTTTTTACCCCCGCTTTGTCCAGGGTACCTGTTCCAGGCCTCAACCGTCACCCGTTCCTCGCCACCGCGGTGCCATTTGAGCACATATTTGAACGGCATTATGCCTGCTCCTTGACTCCGGCGATTTCAAGTTTAAATAGTGCATCAGCATTTGTCTTCGGCAATTCGCGTAATAACTGTGAAACAGTATCTACCGGGGTGCCTTCCTTTTCCAATGTCAGCGTACTTGTGAACTGATCGGGACCTTGCAGTCGGGGGAGCGTTTCCAGGATAGCCTTTGCAGAAGCGTCCCTGATATTTTCCTTGGTAAATTCAACAGTAATGTTGAATTTAGGGTAAGTAAACCGTTGTGTTGTAATCGCCAGGTGAACCTGGCAGTCGACAGGTCCTACCCGGGTGATCAGATTCCTGATAGCGTAGAGGACTGAAGTGTCGTTCTCAGACTTTATTGTGATTTGATCGAGTTTTTTAATGCCTTCTCGTTTCGTGTAGGTTTCAAGGTCATTGGCGAGTATGCTCGCCGGGCTATCCATGAAGGAGTACTTAAATGGAACTGGCCCTGTGGGCGTTGAGGGGTGACTCTGGTTGCGTTTCTCATTACCGGGATCTTTAACCAGTGGTTCCGGGACTTCTACAGGTTTGTTCAACAATCCCTGACGCTTCGCCTCATCTCGCTTCCAGATTTCCCATTCATCATCAATTCCTATTGACGTTGGAGTCTCGCTTTCGGTATAGACATCTTTTCGATGCTTAATTACCCAGAATTTCTCGTGGACTCCGCGGGTTACCGTTTCACGGAATGACTTCTGCGTCGCGGGGATGGTTAGGCCAGGTTTGTTATGGAATGTCTCAAACAGTGTTTTCACACTAACGTACGGAGATCCGGGATTCCACGCGTCTGTTTCGATGCGAGCAGGATCGAACGATTCCAGGCTGACTCTCCCAAAGACGTCCTTGAGATGGTAGGCAAACATTTCTTTCCCCTTTTTGCCACCGCTATAACCGTTGGGGTTCAACGAAACTTGTTGAATTTTGCCTTCTTTATTGTACAATATGAATTTAGAAAAAGCGCTTCGAACATGATCGTTGATTGATTTTTCATGCTCACTAAGATACTCTTCCACCTCCGATTTCCTATCCTTGGGGATACCATAACTCTCAGGATCTTTTCGCACCTCACGGGCAGCCTTGATTTTCCGGGCAGTATCCCAGAGAAGGCCGAGCCTGCTCTGTTCGGCGACGAGGATGAATGTATCGTTTTTGAATTTCCTGTATCGCGTTCCCTGACTGTCGGAATGAGTGATAAAGCGCTCAACACTTTCTGGTATCTCACCGGATTCCGGGAGGAAATGGTGGAGATGGGGATTGAGAATTGCCAGTTTTATTACTGGTTTGTCTTCAACTCGTGAGGGGTCGATGGGAAAAATATCCACATGCACCCACTCCGGTGTATCCGAGAAGAGATCGTCAAGACAACGTTTTACGATGGCAGTCACTTCCTGGTCAATGATGTTCTTTGCCTCACGATCGATGACGCGGAGGGGGTTGAGCTCCCGTATGAAGAGGAAGTTGGTTCCCCGCCGGTCGATGTAGTGGAAATCTACAGCATGTAACTTTCGGAGAACGCCATCGCGAACCCTAAGTGCATATTCCGCTCTTCCGGGAACAGCCATCAGAGTGACCAGAACATCGGCGTCAATGCCATGGTCACCTTCCCTGCCGGGTGTGATACTGTAGAGGTAGATAGTATTGCACGTTCTGCGGTGGAGAGGAGCCTTCCACTGCGCTTTTACTTCTTCGTCAAACTCCTGCGCGGTCGCCTCCCCGTTGCTTCTCCAGATGTCTGCTTCGATGGCATTCCGCATCCTCTCGTCGCCAATGCCCTTAGTGAGGTCTTCCATTACGCCGGGAATGGATTGGTCGATGTGATAGGGGTGGATAAGAAACGAATCGGCCTCTTTTTCTTGCCAGATGTTCCGGATTACACGGGTAAGCAGTCGAAGAGCACCTCGTGTTCTGTTGAACCGATCAAGTGTCGCTATCCTCTCATACAGGACTGCAATGAGGTCGGGGTGGAAGGGATAGGACTCCAGTATTGCGTCGCGGTAATCGATCTTCTTGTACTTATCTGGGACTGAGATGGAGTTGTACAGGTTATAGTACTCATCTGCTGCTTTCGTAGCGGCGTTTGGACTGATTGAAGAAAACAATCTGCGCTTGAGAATGTGAACAGCGTCGCTCTCTTCAACCGGCGACATGATGTACTCCTTCCTGCGGATGAACGCCCGCGCTCCGTCCATCGCTTCCTGTGCCGCCTGTTGGACTGCTTCCAGTTCTCTCTGTTCCTCATCAGAGAATCTGCCTACTGCTGAGCGGATGCTCTCCCGTGCCAGGATAGCTTCGTTTTTGTATGCGTCCTCGGCAATGGCGATAACAAGTGCAGCGTTCTCTTTTTCGGCAACGGCATTTACGAGTCTCTGGATAAACTGGACTACTTTGTCCATCATCTTGCGGTCGTGCTTCCCGATCAAGTTCAGGTAGGTGGGGAGCTCATCGAGCAGAACGAGAAGGGGCCCATCGCCCAGGGCTTCTTTCACATCCGTGAGGCTTGGCACCTCGCGGGATATGTCAAGGTCCCTGAAGCGGTCGTATACCCCAAGTTGATAAAATAAGTCTCCCCAGAGGGTCGTGAGGTTCGTGCTACCTCGTTTAACACCAAGCCCCCCGTAATCCTCACCACTGATTGCAGCAATCCGGGTATTTTCAGGAACCGGAATGCCGGTCAGATGTGACCGGACAACAGCATCGTTCCCATATTTCGCTGCGTAATAGAGCGTCACCAGGGTATGTGTCTTCCCGCCGCCAAACCCTACGTCAAGCACCACTACAGGATTGCTGTCCGCCCGCGCGCGGCTGAGTCTCCCAAAGATGTACTGAAGAATGTCACGCATATTGCGTGTAATGTGCGTTGACGCGAAGAATGACCGTGGATCGTCATATGGTGGTTTCGCATGACCTGATACTACCAAACCAAGGCGGAGTGCGAGATCGGCATCCGTGAGTGTTCCAGTGAGCACTTCTTCGCGAGGTACGCACGCCTCTGGATCCCAGAGAGGAAGAAGTGAAGACGCAGGCATAGAGAGATAGTCTCTCTTCCTAATGAATTATTTTGCCATTTGAGTTGATCTGAGTGCCAGAATAGAAGCGAAACACATTTAGTGACGTCTAATAAGTAGACAGTATGGATTCCGATGATTCTCAAGAAGGAACTGGGCGCGTACTTGGCGAAGAGTGGTTCCCTGTTGGAGAAGTCAGTGTGGAGAGTATGAGGGAGCGCATTCCGGGAATCGACTATCCACCAACGAATAGAATTCACGTCTGGTTCGCCCGGCGACCGCTTATTGCATCGAGGGCAGCAATTGCATCATCACTGTTTCCTGTTGGTATAGATAGAAGAATCGTCTTAAAAACGCTGGCAATCCCCCACGACCGCGATGTTGTGGGCGCTCATGAAGAAGTCTTACGCGCCAAGGCAGAAAAAAGGAAAATTAAAAGTCCCTTTGATTGGCCACAAGCATACAAAGTTCCTATCGGGGAAGATATACATCGAATGCTGCAACAGTCCGGAATAGACCATCCGGTTATTCTGGATCCCTTTTCCGGCGGAGGAAGTATCCCGCTGGAAGCGACCCGGTTGGGTCTCGATGTCGTTGCCAACGACCTCAACCCCGTTGCGTACTTCTGCCTCAAAGGGACCGTAGAGTATCCTGCCCGTTTCGGCACACGGCTTATCCCGGAGGTCCGCGCGTTCTGCGAGAAGGTGCACCGGGAAGCAAAGGCAGAACTGGAGGAGTATTATCCATCAGGTCCACATGAAGAGGTGTATTCATATCTCTGGGCAAGGACGATCCGGTGTCCACAGTGTGGCCTTACGATACCACTTTCACCGAACTGGTGGATTGCTCGAACTGATAAAAATAAGACTGCTATCCGTGTAATCTCCGGGATCGACTCTGATACGTGTACGTTTGAGATTCTGGAGGATCCAGAAAATGCAGGCTACGATCCGGACTGCGGAACAGTAAGCAAGGGGGGTGCAATCTGCCCCCGGTGCACGAGCACAATTGATGGTGATGCCATTAAGACAGAGGCGCAGGCAGGCAGAATGGGACACCAGCTTTACTGCGTCTGCACGAAGATCCCCAGGTCACGTGGCAGAGGAAAGACCTGGGTCTTCCGGGCACCAACGGAAGAGGAAATGTTTGCCCTTGATCGTCTGGGAGATCTCGACTCTGATAGGCTAACGGCACTAAAGGCAAAAGGACTGATACCATCCGAGGAGATTATTCCCGGCAGTAAGACTCGTGAGCCAATAAATTATGGGATGCCGCACTGGTCGGGCCTCTTCAACCCTCGTCAACTTCTCGCCCATGCGACATACATGGAGAAGTACCTCGAAGCAAAGCAAGGTCTTTTCTCCATACTGACTCCGGGGACTGATGAGTGGGAGTTTGCCACAGCAGTGGCGACATATGGGGCGATGGTTTTTGACAGTTGTGTGAATTATAACAGTATCCAAGGTCGTTGGCACAGTGGTAGAACAGTAATTGTCGGAGCGATGGACATGCAGGCCTTCCCGTTCCGCTGGAGTTATGCTGAGTGGAATCAGATAGTTAAAGACGCCGGATACGAGTGGGCTGTTGAAAAGACTATCGATTCGCTCACCGAGCTGATCGCTCTCATGCCAGAAACCTCGGGGAACGCTACCATCATCAATGCTGACGCTCAGGCGCTTCCCTGCGAACCAAAGTCCATCGACGTGATCGTCACCGATCCCCCATACTCTAACAATGTGATGTACGCCGAGGTCTCGGACTTCTTCTACGTCTGGCTCAAGCGCCTCGTAGGGGATCTCTTCCCGGTACAGTTCTCCGAGGAACAGACAAATAAGACCGATGAGGCGGTCGCGAATCCTGCCCGTTTCAAGGGCATAAAGAAAGGTCAGGCAAAGAACCTTGCAGACCAGGACTATGCCGCCAAGATGGAGGCTTCCTTTCGGGAGATGCACCGCGTCTTAAAAGATGACGGCGTTCTCTGTGTCATGTTCACCCACAGGAAAGCCGAAGCGTGGGAAGGACTTGCCGAAGCGCTTATGAATGCCGGTTTCTCTCTCCAGTCCTCATGGCCGGTTCACACCGAACCCGGCGAGAAGTTCGGGAAGGCGAATAAAGGAGCCCTCAAAGTCACCGTGCTTCTGTACTGCCGGAAACGTGAAAACCACCGCCCCGGCCGGTGGGAAGACGTAGTCGAAGAGATCCGTCATACCGCATCCTACAAGGTCGAAGAATACAGTCAGAACGGCATTACCGGTCCTGATCTTTTGGTCAGTGTGTATGGACCGGCACTCGGGAAGTTCTCAGAGTACTACCCGGTCAAAGACGTGACAGGGGCAGTCAGAGGCGTCGGAGATGCCCTTGCAATCGTTGCACAGGTTGTCAACGAATACCTTACCGGGGACGTTCAAGGCGCTGATATGGAAACACTTGCTTACTTAAACCTCCTCCGGATCGCTCATGGCGTAACACTCGAATACGACCTTGCTCGCGTCTCCACCGTCTTTGGCGGCAACACCAGCCTGGAGGCGATGGACGTTAGAGGCGGTTCAGGTCTCGTAAAGAAAACAGGAAGTAAAGTCAAGATTCTCACCGCCAAGGAGCGCTTCGCTGAAGGCGTTCTCGATCCACACCGGCCCCAGACCTTTAGCAACCTGATCGACGTTGTTCATGCAGCCCTCATCCTCTACGAGCAGGAAGGGCTTGGTTCAGTTTCCCGAATCCTTGAGGAGACAGGGAAAGACACACGGGACGCTGGGGTCATCAGCGTCCTGCAGGCCATTACAACTGCAGGTGAAGGCGGATCCGCAGACCTCGTGTCCGAGGCCCGCATCGCATCGGCACTCCTCGAAGCGCTCGGGCAGACACCGAGCGGTGTTGGAAGGAGTGGAGAGAGGATCACTCACTGGATATAGGTCCCGTCGCCGTCACCGTGCAGATCCACGATACAGAATGCCTCCGGGTTGTTCCCCACAACAACCCCTTCTTTCCACACTAAAAGCCGCTGTTGCACCAACTCTGCCCGCTCCAATGCCTTCTGACAGACCATAACCTCCCTCTTCGCGTTCGCGAGGAGGAGCGAAGGAACATTCGTGCCTCCTCGCCGAAGCATTTTTCGAAGCATCTGAACAGGATCGTCGATGATACCCCCCGTCTGAATGGCTTCATCAACCCGTGGCACCAGTGCATTGAGCATCGGATACTCCCGGGCGATATGTCCGGAGAGTGCATCGCGGGTCATGGCCGCAGATGGGCTGCGGTGACTGCCGTTATCATAACTTGCCCAGTACACTCCAGCCCGGAAGAGATGACGAACAGCGATCTCTTCCGCGCCAGAACGTATCCCCTCCTGGAAGGTTTCAATACGGTGCCGGTATTCCCCTTCGCGGGCGCGGGCATTCTGCTGGACTCTTCTGAGAATGTATTCAATCCGTTTCTCACAAGAACAAGTCATGCTGCATCACCCCCTGCATGCGTCAGAAGGGCATCCATCACCTGGACAACACCTGATCCGGTCACTTCTTCCGGAAAACCACCATCACTTTCGATCTTTATCAGCGTTCCAATCTTTCGGGCATCCTTCACAACATAGAGAGAGGCAGGGAATGCTGATTGTTTGCCTGATTTGTTTCCCATGCGTATCAGTGTGGAGACGAACCATTGGACGATAGGGTGCGCTGGTGTTAAAGCGTTCGCGCGCCCCGCCGCCAGAGACGCACCGTTCCACCGATCAAGGTCTGGAGGTATCCCTCGAGTGCTGCCGACGATGTAGAGCCTCGCGTCTCGTTCTTCGACAGTAAAGCCCATTACCGGTGCAGCAGTCCAAATAAACGCCGCAGTTCGTAGAATCACCGCATCGTCCTCAGCAGAAACCCCGTCCCACTGTACACCGGTGAAGACGCCTTCCGCGCGCGTTGCCGCCTCTTTTATTCGCCCTATTTCCTCAACAGTCTCTTCGGCAAGTTGCTTCAGGCGCGCGCCCCGTGCATTCTCATCAAAGGCTCTCCGGAGCTGTTCACTGAAAATATCCTGCGCAGGACCAACGACCAGCTGGTAAATCTCCCTCCTAGAGAAGAGAGCACTATACATACTTGCCTCTATGGACGTAGGATACCAGGTGTTTACCACTGTCACGCATGGCGATGTCTGTCCCAACCGATCAATGCGGCCGATCCTCTGCTCTACTTTCGCCGGATTCCACGGCATATCCACATTAATAATAGCACTTGCTGCTTGCAGGTTCAATCCCTCGCTCGCTGCGTCGGTACAGAGTACGATATTGACATCATTTCCTTCAAGCGCCCGCCGTACCTCCTCCTTTCCGACCTTCTCATAACAACCCCTGGTTTTGTCATAGACTGCTCCTCCCGATCCAGAATAGAGCGCAATCTCTTCCCTGGCATAACCTCTTTCCAGGAAAAACTGGTGTATCGCTCCAATAGTATCCAGATATTTTGAGAATACCAGCACCTTCCTCTGCTCGGAGTGAACCAGATGCGAAACGACCTCATAGATCTTACTCAACTTTGGATCATCAAGAGACACGTTTCCAGGTGCGTAAGGAGAGAGCGCGGTTTTGAGGTGCTCAAGCGCCTGCTGCTCCGTCCGAATCATAGATGTAATGTTCCTCTGCCCAAGCATCTCCCGCACTGCTTCAACGAAATCAACTTCGTCAACATCATCTCCCTCTTCCTCGGCAAACAGCCGTTCGGCGACGCGAAGCAACGCATCCGTATCGTTGTTCAGCAAGCCGTTCAGAAACTCCAACCGATTAACCACGGTCTGATATGCCGCCGAGAAACTACTGACAAATCGCTGGTGATAGATGCAACGAACAAAACCCAGTGTCCCCCGGTTATCCCGCCCCAAATATTGTTCATATGCAGCATATTGATTCTGGAGATAATCGTCAAGTTGCTCTAGAATTGCAGCGTGATCTGCGTTTAGTTCCACTGCCTCCTCTGATATCTTTCGCTCAGGGAAATGAAATCCGACCCTTTCAAGGCGCCTTCGCGTGTTTCTGACCATATACCATTGAAGAGGACTAAAACTCATGATCAGCCTTCGGAGAACGGTTACTTTGTATGGGAGTTCCTGAACATACATATCGGATGGAACAATGAGTATCTTCTCCGATTTGAGGAGGGAAACAACGTGCCCAATATTTCCCCCCGTTCTCATCATACGCACAACCTCGTCAACATGCTGTCCGGGAATAGCTGATGCAATAAGTTTCTCAACGTCTTCCTGCGCGAGCATTTTCACAGCAAATGACTGGATCATCTGGAGAGCAAATGCCCATTCACTATCCTCAATATCCTCATCGTCTTTCTGAAGAATTTCATAAAACCGCTCAAAATTTGCTTCATGAACCCATCTGCCGCCCAACCCCAGAATACGGAGGAGATCCAGTGCTTCCAGAGATCGAAGTTGTACGGGGGTTGCAGTCAGCAGGAGCACATGAGGACAGGATATCCCGATCTCCATGCATAGGTCATTCAACTTCGTTGGTTCAGGAGGTCGTCCCGGGATCCGCTTTTTTCGTGCGGCGTGTGCCTCGTCCACCACAACGAGATCAAAGCCGCGGTCTGCCCCTAGCAACAATTCTTTGACATCGTCCCGTCGAGCATAGTGCCACGACATGATAATGCAGTCTACTCCCGGAAGCGAGAATGGGCTGTCAGCTTTTCCCAGATGGATTACGTCATAATCCGGGTCAACAAATCTCCGGTGAGGTGACGACTCAAACAACCGGAAGCGGAGGCCGAAATGGGTATAGAGTTCTTCCATCCACTGTCGGGTGACGTTTTTTGGAGCGAGGATGAGAACCCGCTCCACCTGTCGCTCATCAATAAGCCGTTTGATTATCGATCCTGCTTCAAGAGTCTTGCCAAGACCAACCTCATCTGCAATCAGGCAGCGGTAAGGGAACCGGGAGAGAACAAAGTCAGCGGCAAACGCCTGATGAGGGTATAATCTAACAGGACCAAGACCAAGGTGAGTGAAACCTTTTAGCGATGCAACTTCGTTTACAAAGCGTGCTACGGGGAGGAGGGCGGGGATCCTCTCCCTGATACGTTCCTTCCATTCAAGCGGATCAAGTGCTGGAGGTTCAGGGGAATAGAAGCGTTCCCGAAGTTTCAACTTTATGGCTTCTGGCAGGGAGAATACAATATAGTCAGAATGGTTGTTGTGCCATATTGCAGAGAAATCTCCTTTGTGCTTCTGGATGTAGGCATCTGCTCCGGGTCTCCATGACATGTGAAGCCAGAGTGATTCTCCATTTACTTCGTATGCGCTACGAGTTTCGTTTGCACTGCCAACGGCAGTAACAGTACATCCGTCCGTGTCCTCAAAAATCAGCATCTTGTCATGAAATATCCCGTTTCCGCGTCCGTGGTATGTTTTTTTAGGTATCGCAACACGGATTTCCAGCCTATTATTTATAAGCATCCAGGCGAGCGCTTCTAAACGACTTTTGGCAAATAGATCAGTAAGGCCTTCGAGATCTTGAGCAATATTTTCACCGATCTGTTCAAGCAGCTCTTTTGCCCGGGTTTCGCTGAGTTCGTACGCATCAGATAACTCCTGGTTTACGTCATGCGCACCAACAACAAGTTTCATATGACCGCCGTTCTGAATCAACCCCGCTAAACCGGCAGCGGTAACAATAAGAGAGTTTGCTGAAAAGTATCCTGATAATCTAGAGTATGAGACCGATTTCTTCAATATGGGTATGATAAAATCACGGGAAATTTTACTTCCATCCCCTGAGTAACCAACGTCGAGAGTTGCCTTAAGCGAGTCGTACGGGCAGGTCATATAATAAAGACCAAGACTGTAGGAAGAAATTAATGCATCGGATTTGAATGGCGTTTTCAATCTGCGAAGTCAGTCCAATAGTAAAAATAGCCATGGCCCTGTTCTGAAGGGGACAGTAGATCTGTATCATTCACATTCGCACCCTCTCTGATTCACAGGGAAACCACAGCGCAGGATAAACACGATAGGGGGCTAGAGAAGGATAATTCCCGACGAACAGAGCCTGCTTAAGGACATGCTGTTGGTTTAAACCCGCCACCGGCAGACCACACTCCCTCCGGTCGTGGCGTCTGCCTGATCTTCTCCTCCGGTCTGGAGTCGTTGACGACCATGACCGGCTCGGAACTCGCCGGTCATCGTCTGGTCGGAAGTGCTCGTCACGCCGTGCTGCGGCACCGCGCTCCTCGCACGGAGGGGTGACACAAGGCCACCCCTCAACCGAGACCCCCACCGCCCGGCGCTCCGCGCCTCCTCCCGCCCCCTCAGCTGAGGGGGCGGGCAGTGCAGGGCGATAGGCCCGCCCAGAGGGATAGGCCAGTATCCCTCCGGCCTGTACCCGGAGAGACGCAACTGATCTGACTGGATCGAACCATCTGAAAACGCATAATAGAGGGGGTGGCCCCGCAGGGCCACCGCCTCCCGCGCGGAGCACGGTGCCGCAGGCACGGTGCGGAGCGCGCACTCCTGCAGGCGGCGGCTGGCGAGGTTCGAGCCAGTCGCGGCCGTCAGGGATCCCGAACAGGAAGAAGAGATCAGGCAGACGCCACGAACGCAGGGAGGCATCAGCCGACCGAAGGGAGTGTGGTCTGCCGGTCGGGGTCCCGCTGACCGACTGCCGCACAAGAGAAATGATCGACTATTCTGGCTCACCGGAACTGCAGGCGCCTCGACGAGATAGTCCCCCGCTCAATCCCCGGCGTTGCTTCGCTCACCCACAGATCTGCACCACTTTCTCCGGCTCGTACCGCAGGACGACCTCGCTCGTCCTCCCGCCGGCCTGCACCCGGATCAGGTCGACCAGCCGCAGGGCATCGAGTTTCCGTAACCGCTTGAAGAAGGCCGTGTAGCTGACCTTCGGCTTCCCCTCCCCAGCGGTGTAGATCGTGCCGGAGACCAGCGGTTCGGTCTGCTCTTGCGACAACTCCGCGATCTTCCGGAGCAGCCGCCGCTCATCTGCAGAGAGCGCCCGGACAGTATAGGCGAGGTGGATGTGCTTCGCCTGCTCGTAGGCTTTCGTAATATCCTCCTCGATGACCTCGGTGCGGGCGGCGCACTCCGCGTTCAGCACCGCCCGCTTCACCAGGTCCAGCCCCACACGCACGTCGCCCGACTCCATCGTCTGCTCGACGATACGGTCGAGCATCGGCACAGAGAATACGCCGGGGTAGAGCCCGACCCGGATCCGCTCCTGGAGGATGCCCCGGATCTCTTCAGCATCATAGGGCGGGAAGTAGATGTCTGAGGGGCGGAACGGCGAGATAACCCATTTGCTCAGGTCACTCGCAAGATCCATGTCCATGTCGCTGACTGTCGCAAAGACCGCGGCCCGGGCACCGGGATAATCCTGGTGCAGCCGGAGCAGGGAGTTAACGACATCACCCAGCGTATTGTTGTAGTGGAGCAGGTTCGCGTCGTCCAGGCAGATGATCAGGCTCTTCTCCTGCCGCTGCAGGGCGCCGCCGATGGCATCCATCACCGACTTGATCGAGATCCCGGTCCGCGCCGGCGCGTGGCCGAAGACCGCTGCGTAGACTCGGGAGAAGACCATGTACTTCGTCCGGTCGTTCTGGCAGTTGACGTAGACCGGCAGGATCTTCTTTGTGGTCTGCTCGAGTTCGGCAAAGATCCGGAGCACGCTGGTCGTCTTCCCGGTTCCGGGCAGACCCCTGCAGACGGCGTTCAGCGCCCGCCCGCCTTCGAGTGCGGGACGGACCTGGTAGGCAAGGTCGTTGAGCTGGCTTTCGCGGTAGTTGAAGAGCTCCGGGACGTAGTCGATCTCGAAGACATCGATACTCCGGAAGAGCGTCTGGTCGGACATGAGGAGTCGCTTTCTCATACAGGGATCGTCGGGAGGCGGTTACTTAAGCGGCGACCGTGCGCATAGTGAAAGTGAAAACAGTGTGGTGCAGGGAGATTTCTACGCTCATACTGCGTTGTTGTGTTCGATAACGGCACTGTGCACGAGAACTCTCTGTGGCTGATCACCCACCCAGCATCTTCACCAGCACGGCCACGACCCCGCCGACGACCCCGCCGGCCCCGGCGCTCACCGTCGAGAGCCGGCGCTCCTCACCTCTTTTCTCGGCCCGCCAGCCCTCCAGCGCCCGGATCCGGGCCTCAAAATCCTCGTCCTGCGCCTCCATTCTCTGCAGCGCCCGGCAGATCCACTTCACGTCCCGGTTCGTCTCGTAGACAAGCTCCCGGGTGGTCTTTTCTCCGGTCATCCTCATAACCCTCCCGGAGGACAATAGGGAGCGGGACCCAAAAAGGATGACCGTAAAGGATATACGCAAGAATCCGGGCCAAATCTGGGCCCCAAGATAAAGTCAGGCTAATATTACCGTGAAGCATACTATAGGATTGTCTGTCATATTCCCGGGAGCATGCAGGCCACGGAAGATGCTTCGCATCTTCCTGTCAGGCACAACCCAGAGAGTTGTGCCGTGAGGAGAACAACCCATGGCAGACTTCGTGCAGAAGACCGTGAACAAAACGGCGGTCCGGGACCTTTCCGTCCCGATCGCTGATGTAACGTCGTTTAACAACCTCATCGAGACCGTCATCGAGGACAACCCGTTCGGGTGCGTCGGGTATACCGGCTCTGATGGGCAGCCGGTGGCTGCGGTCGTCCGCAACCGCGAGCACTACACCGCGAAGGTGAACTTCCTCGACGGTGAGGGGAAGCGGGTGGGGAATGTCTCCCTGCAGTCCCCGACGATCGCCGCGTTCGAGGCGAACGCCACCGAGGCCCTCGCGAATGCGGCCCTCGAGGCCGCGATGGGCGGCGAGGCCGTCCGGAACGGCCCCGGCGAGACCTACTACTGCCAGCTCAAGTGCCACGACCCGTCGGGTGATGACTACTACGTCACCTTCACCCGGAAGACCGTCCGGATCTCGTCCTACCAGGACGACGCCATCCGCGATGCGGTCGAGACCTGGGCCGACGACGTCGCTTCGCTGGAGTGAAGAGGGGGGACCCCCTCTTTTCTTTCGGGAAACTTGCCCAGTTTGTGGGTATCTTCTGTTTATCTCATCGACCATGGAGGGTACTCCCATGGTCCAGATGATGCTTAAACGATGTTGGCGTTTACAGTCATCAGAACGCCTCTCCTCTAGAGACATTGCGTGGAACTCATATGTCCCCCCGTTGGACGTTCGGATGAAATCGATACACAGATAGTATGAACAGAAAGACAACCAACATATGCCCCGGGATTACCAGACTGTGCAAAGAGATACCTGGCGTAAGATACGAGACTGGGATGCAGAGGACATAGAGGAGTGCACGATCCCTGAAGTGCGGCAGATAATTTACGATCTTCAGCATCCTCTGACAAACTTCTCTCGATTGGGTTATCGAGAATCAATTAATACCGTATATTGGCAGTGCCACTTTTGTGGGACTGAAATCCCAATTTCGCAAGGGTACTGGCGTCACCAAACGATGAGATTGGGCAAAGGGCCAAAACTCTGCCATCGGTGTTTTCTTAAGTTTTTGCTATTTATCGATCACAATCAGGATCTCAGTCTCCTCTTTGAGAGCATGGGTGGGTATCATGACGAAGAAATTCTCTGGTTAGCTCGTAAATACGGGAAACAACTCGATATGGGATCGTTTTAATTGGAAACCCGGCTCAATGGACTGTCAAACAGGCAGCACTTAAGTAGACAGCAGCGAGCATGCCCGGCGCCAGCCGGCGATGCGAGCGGCGGGCCGGAACAGCCGTCACGCTGCGAGGCCTCGCCGAGCGAGTGAGGGTGCCCGCGGTCCCGTACGCTGCAAAGAACCAGGGCGACGTTCTGCAGCGACCACCGGGAGCAAAGAAGCTCGCCCGGCCACGCCGCCCGAAAAAGAAGAGCCCCCCTCACCGCCCCCGGTGAGGAAGTCCGCCGCCCGCTGCGCATCCGTGGCCGCCCGGATCACATCGGCCGCCGAACCGTCGCGGATATGCCGGAGCCACCCGGCGATGTAGGCCGCCTGATTCTCGGCCACCGGCACATCGGTGCCGGTCATCGCGCAGAGGAACGCCGCGCCCATCTCGGCCGTCAGCTCCTCGCGGCTGTACTGCTCGCTGCCGAACCGGATCGGCTCGGTGATCCCCGGGCGGTCGAGCCGGGAAGCGTGGCCGGTCCAGTGGGTCAACTCGTGGAAGAAGGCCGCGTAGTAGGCCTCCGAGGAGGCGAACCCGTCGATCCCGGGCATCGCGATCGCGTCGCTCTTCGGGAGGTAGGCCGGCTCGCCCGGAACCACCCGGGGAGCGTTCCGGGCGATCACGTCCTCGCAGGATGCGATCGGCTGCACGTCGCCGGCGTCCTCCACAGCGATCCCCTCGCACTGCGAGAGGTTGAAGACCTTGTAGTAGCGCACCAGCGGCCGCTCCCGCTGCATAATCACCGCGACCTCGTCGCCGTTCTCGCTCACCGTCCGCCGGACCTCGTCGAGCGACCAGAAGACCACGATCCCGGAGGCCCTCTCGCCCTTCCGGACGTAGCCGCCGAGGTGCTTGATCTGGTTGTAGGTGCCCCACCAGGTGTGGCCGGCGAGCAGGATCCGGTTGATCCCGCGGTAGGGCCGGCCGGTGGCAAGGTTCATCGGGCACATGCTCTGCCAGGTCTGCCGCCAGGGCACCGTGCCGGACTCGAGGGAGGAGAGGATCCGGTCCCGGACCACCTCATACACCGAAGCCATGCCTCAGGCCTCCCACTCGTAGCCGCACGCCGGGCAGACGTACGCATCGATCGACGTGTAGGAACAGGGCGCTCCCCAGAAGTTCTCCCGCTCCCGGTGCGTTCGGCAGTTATCTTCCCCGATAACGGCGCCGCAGCCGTCGCAGGCGGTAGTTATCATTCGTCTCCCCTCCGGCGAGGAACCAGCGCTGCCCGCGGGCCGGTTTCGTAGGGCGACACAAGGACGGCGAGGTCCGGGGCGCCCTGCTCTTCCTGTTCACCATCGCTGCACAAAAAAGCGGAACGGGGGAGGGACGGCATCAGAAGAACCTCCCGTTGCCGTAACGCTCGTCCCCTTCCGCAGCCTGCTGCACGCAGAATGCGAGGCCGTGCTCCGCGACCAGGCCCCGGTAGTGCTCCCGGATCCGCTCGGCCTTCTGCCGGCACTCCTCGGCCGCCATCTTCGAGAGCCGGTCCCGGAACCCGTCGAGTTCTGCAGCCTGCTCGTCGTACTCCGCCATCTTCAGCAGGTCGCGGTAGGGGATCGCGTCGGTGAGGGAGAGGGGGCGCCCGGAAGGGTTAAGGGGCTGCCCGCCGATCACTTCTGTGCAGGGGCTCGTGGTGGCTGTTGCGTCTGTCCAGGACATTTACGCCACCTCGAACACTGCCGCTTTTCGAATGTTCCCGC
>JAAZGM010000319.1 GCA_012511245.1 Methanomicrobiales archaeon
GAGTGTAGCCGGCGGCGGTGGCGACCCCGGGCGGCGGGCTCCGCCCCTCTTCGATGGCAGAAAGGAGCGCGGGAAGGGTGTACTCCCCTTCCCCGACGACGACGTAGTCGGCGTACTCCGCCACCTCACGGTAGCAGGCTGAGGCGTGGGGGCCGCCGACGATCGTGATGCAATCTGCGCCTGCGATCTCGTCACGATAGGCCCGTTCGTTGATGGAGTTCAGGCTGTAGCAGGTGATGTCGGAGCAGGGGCCGTCCGCGGTCTCAAGGCTGTAGCCGTGTGTCTCGCATGCTGCCGCGAGCGCGGCAAAGGAGTTGCTTGCCGAAGTGATATGCCGCCAGTGGATCTTCATGCCTGTGGGTTCCCGGATCATGCCGGGGGTTGTGTACCTCTACTGTCTTTTCCGGGCATACAAATAAGGTGACGGCACCCCTGGTTTTTCGGTGGTGTCCTGTGAACCTACCGGTAATCGGAGAATCTGCCTGGATGCAAGTTTTCTGGGCGGTGCAGCGGCCGCCTGTCGTCTTGAGGTGAGGTGCCGGATGGTGGTGATGCATGACCGGACGCGGCACCCTCAGCTATCGCCGTGCCTTCCTTCCCGCGCGGCCAGGATGGAGCCAGAACCCTGGAGATGAGGATGCCCTCTCCCCCCTCAGACCATGTGCTCGCACCCGGCCGTACCCTTCTTTAGGTACCGAACCGAATGTATTCTGAACCAATGGCGACATTACAGGGAATGAGCGGGGTCGATATCCGGGCGCTGGTAGCGGAGGCTGCCGGGCACCTCCCGCTCTGGGTCGGCAAGATCTATCAGTTCGATGCCAAGACCCTCGGCATCAGGCTGAACGGTGAGGACCGGGCGAAGTACCTCCTCCTCGTCGAGACGGGGCGGCGCGTTCACTTCACCGCGGAGTTTCCCGTTCCTCCAAAGAATCCGCCGAGTTTTGCGATGCTGCTCCGAAAGCACCTTGAGGGCGGGAAGGTGCTCGGCATCCGGCAGCTCGGGCTCGAGCGCACGATGAGCCTCGACGTCGGGAAGCGTGACACGACCTATCACCTCATATTCGAGCTCTTCGATGAGGGGAACGCCGTCCTCTGCGACGAAGAGTATACGATAATCAAGCCCCTCTGGCACCACCGGTTCAAGACCCGGGAGGTTGTCCCGGGTGCGGTCTACGCTTTTGAGGGATCGGACTGCTCGTCTCAATCGCCTGAGGCGTTTAAGGCGATTCTTGCAGAGTCCGACCGCGACATCGTCCGGACGCTCGCCGTCGGGTGTATGCTCGGCGGCGCGTATGCCGAGGAGGTCTGCCGGGCGGCGGGCGTCGAGAAGAGCGCTGCCGCCGCGGAGGTGGATGCAAAGGCTGTCCAGGGTGCGTTTGAACGGTTGATGGCCGATGTCGAGGAGTGCCGCGAGCCGGTTATAACGCCTTCCGGGTGTTGGCCGGTGGTGCTGGCCGGCGAAGAGGTTCGTGAGCGGTTCTCGACCTTCAGCGAGGCGCTGGATGCCTTCTACCCGAGGACGGTGGGTACGAAGGAAGAGGCCGCGGCCGAGAAACCCCGCCTCCCCCAGGCTGAGGTGATCCGCCGGCGGCAGGCGGAGGCGATCAAGGGGTTCGAGAAGAAGATCGAGCGCAACGAACGCTTCGTGGAGGTCATCTACGAGAACTACACGACCGTTGCTGGGGTCATAGCGACGCTCGATGGCGCGAGCAAAACCCGGTCCTGGCAGGAGATCGAGCAGATCCTGAAGTCAAACAACGATATCCCCGCGGCAAAGATGGTTCGTGCGATCCATCCTGCGGAGGCTGCGGTGGACCTCGATCTCTCAAGCGAGCGGGTGAAGATATACGTCCACGAGACGGTCGAGCAGAACATCGGCCGCTATTACGACCAGATCAAGAAGTTCAAGAAGAAGAAGGCAGGCGCGCTCACGGCGATGGAGCGGATGGTGCCCGAGAAACCCCGGGCGAGACAGAACCTTGCCCTCCAGAAGAAGCGGTGGTATCACCGGTTCCGCTGGTTCACCACGAGCGACGGCACCCTCGTCATCGGCGGGCGGGACGCCTCCCAGAATGAGGAACTCGTCAAGAAATAC
>JAAZGM010000320.1 GCA_012511245.1 Methanomicrobiales archaeon
CATGCGTGTACGCTCACTGAATGAGTTTCTGGGCCACCAGTCTCTTGTCTTCGTCGATCACCAGCATGTGCGTCGCACAGGAGACACAGGGGTCGTATGCACGCATGATGACTTCCGCAAGCCGCCAGGGTGCACCGGTGAGTGCACGGCTGCAGGTGGGGAAGTTCCAGGTGGTCGGGACGAGCATCCCGAAGTACTGCACCCGGCCATCCTTGACCCGGGCCAGGTGAACGTCGGTTCCACGCGGAGCCTCGTTTGCTGCCCATCCAAGGGAGCCGTCGCCCTGCGGGATCTCATCCGCAAGGACCGATCCAGAGGTGTCGAGCGCATCGAGCGCGTCGATGATGCCGTAGGCGGTCTCGGGGAACTCCATCTGGCGTGCAATCTGCAGGCCCATGGCGCCCCTTCCGTCGTAGTTCCTGAACTGGACCAGACGGGCACGGGGTCCGACCTCAACGGGCTGGCCGTCATAGAGCGGGACGCCGGTGCAGGCCTCCATCTGTGGCCAGGCCTTGGTGCCTACCGGGCTCGTGCCGCCGATCGGGTAGTTCGGGTCGGCCTCGGTGACCTCAACCTCACCCATGTACCAGTCCCAGGGGCGGACTTCGGTGAACCGCTCGGGGAACCAGGTCGGGATCTCATCAAGGCTCGAGCTGCCGTAGACCGGTGCCGTCGCCATGTAACCCTGGTTGTGGAAACCGAGGTCATCGGGGACCGGAACCTGGACGCCGCCGACTTCAGACCAGTCACGGTTCTGGAAGTTCTTGAAGACCGCGACCATGAATTCCATGTGTTCCTGGGTCAGGACCCGGGCTTCCTTCGCGAGATCGTAGATCTTCGCCTTTGCGCGCGGGGTGATGTTCTTGTACATACCGCCGACACGGGGGTTGCTCGGGTGGATTGCTTCTCCGCCGACGATCTCACCGATGGTCTGACCGATCTCACGGAGCCGCTGGATCCGGAGCGCAACGCTCCTGACCGGTTCTTCCTTGGTGAACGGGTTGATCTTCACGTCGGTTCCGGGGATGTACATATCCGGGAGAGACAGGATGTTGTGGATGGCGTGGCTGTGCATCCTGTTGGCACACTGCAGGATGTATCGCAACAGTTTTGCGTCCTCGGGGATCTCACACCCGATGGATGCTTCCATCGCTTCAACGCCCGCCAGGGTGTGTGCAATGGGGCAGATACCGCAGACGCGCGATGCGATCTTTGGAACCTGTTCCATCGTCTTTCCGATGGCGAGTTTCTCGACACCCCTCACCGGGGTGATGCTAAGCCAATCTCCACGCTCGATGATGCCGTCATCATTGACCTTCAGAACGAGCTTTGAATGGCCTTCATGTCTCGTTGTTGGGGATATCTCTACAACTTTCGACAAATATATCGCCTCATTCCGATATTATGGTGTTCTGAACACTATACTGGTGTTACCACACAATTCTGTACTGAAAACGTACGCACGTACGTCAACAAGGATTATGACGAAAACAGAGTTTATATCTTTCGCTTAGGAACATCAGGAGATACCACGGTTCGGGAGAATAGTAACACGTAGTATCAGAACTCCCTCTATTTTACGTATAAAAATATGGAGTTTTATTGGAATTAGAGTCTACCCTAATCCATCTCAGCAACGAGTTCGGCTATTGTTGCCTTTCGTTCCGCATATGCATTGTGCTGGTGGATACTCTCCTCGTTCGTCTGTTTTATCGTGACCACAGAGTCACCGGGCAGATCATGGAACTGCGCGATCACCTTACGGGCCATCTCGCGTACGCAGTCTTCGACGAACCGGGGGTTTTTGTGAGCTTCCATCACCACGTAACTCTCGTCGCCCCGCTTGAGGAGCTCGTAGATACGTGCACTCATGGAGTCTTTCAGGATCTTGATGATCTTCTCAAGACTGATGTGCTGGTCGTCGTCGATCTCGATACAGAGGAAACCGCGTCCACGCTGGTTGTGTGTGGCCATCGGCACCTCATCGAAGAACGCATCGATGGTATCTTCCGCTACGCCAAGGTTCTCAAGGACATGCAGGGCATGGTCCTTCATGATGTTCTGGGCGCAGGGGCAGGCGGTCATCCCGGTCACTTCAGCACCGATGCTCTTTCGAACAATCGGATCTCCATCGTTTCTCTGGGCAACGGCTTTGGCGTGGACGTTCACAACCTCATGGCAACTCGTCTCGCTGACCGGAGTCTCCCGCTTGACCATGAACTGGCTTCGCATCCGGATCTCGGTCCTCTCCGCGTATTCATGGCGATCAAGGAGTTTCCGCGCCACTGCGCTGCAGAGTTCCTCTATCTCCGTTACATCCCCGTCGATGGCCTGCTGGAGCACTTCATCGATCACCTCAAAGTTCCGGGAGAGGTTTGCCCCTTTGAGGCTTCCCGGGAGATCGACGAAGACGTCGAACTTAGAGATGAAGATGACCGGCCGCTTACCTTGCCGGGCGACCTCAACGAGTTTCTGGACGTTCTTAACACCCACCCTGGTCAGGTTGATACGGACCTCCGGCAGGCTGGACTGGACATCTGGCAGTTCCATTACAAATCCTCAAGTAGCGTGTTGAGAGTAAGGTTTCTCTTCATCAACCTTAAAGTGACCCTCAGTGCACCAACGAAGTTCTCCGATATAATATTTATCAGGTTTGCTGTCCAACCGGGTGTGAGAGCCTATGGTGCAGAAATACTATGAGTCCGATGCGGACCCTCGCGCCCTCGCCGGCAAGACCATAGCCGTCATCGGCTATGGGTCACAGGGTCGCGGCCAGGCGCTGAATTTGCGTGATTCCGGGTGCCAGGTCATCATCGGCCTGCGGCCCGGCGGCAGCTGGCAGAGAGCATCCGAAGATGGTTTTGAGGTATACCCTGTGGCGGAAGCGGTCAAACGTGCTGACGTCATCCAGATCCTCCTCCCCGACGAGAGCCAGGGAGCAATCTACCGTGCCGAGATCAGCCCCAACATCAAAGAGAACGCCTGCCTGATGTTCTCCCACGGTTTCAATATCCACTACGGCCAGATCACCCCCCCGCCCACTGTCGATGTGGTCATGGTCGCGCCGAAAGGGCCCGGCCATATGGTCCGCCGAACTTACGAGGAGGGAAAGGGCGTTCCCGCCCTCATCGCCATCCACCAGGACGCCACGGGAGATGCACGGGCTATAGCGCTCGCCTACGCGCGGGGGATCGGTGCGACCCGCGCGGTCGTATTCGAGACGACGTTTGCCGAGGAGACCGAGACCGACCTCTTCGGGGAGCAGGCGGTCCTCTGCGGCGGGATCACCTCACTCATCAAGGCGGGGTTCGAGACCCTGGTTGACGCCGGGTACTCGCCTGAGATGGCGTATCTTGAGGTCCTGCACGAGACAAAACTCATCGTCGACCTGATCTACGAGGGCGGTTTCACGAAGATGCGCGACTCGATCAGCAACACCGCCCAGTACGGCGACCTGACGCGCGGCCCCCGCGTCATCGGGCCGG
Source organism: Methanomicrobiales archaeon (assembly GCA_012511245.1). Classification (GTDB taxonomy): domain Archaea; phylum Halobacteriota; class Methanomicrobia; order Methanomicrobiales; family Methanoculleaceae; genus Methanoculleus. The sequence goes on from JAAZGM010000320.1 coordinate 3,486, forward strand.
AGACCTACGCGGCGATGCAGGAGATCCTTGAGGAGATCCAGAGCGGCGAGTTCGCACGCGAGTGGATGCTTGAGAACATGGTGAACCGCCCGGTCTTCACCGCGCTGACGCGAGCCGACGAAGAGCACCTGATCGAGCAGGTGGGCGCGGAGATCCGCTCGGTCATGCCGCAGTTCAAGAAATAACCC
>JAAZGM010000048.1 GCA_012511245.1 Methanomicrobiales archaeon
GACCGGGACGCGGGGCGATGCCCCTCCCCGGACGTTTCGGCCCACGCGGATGACACCGTGAGGCTTTAAGGGGCACGACCACAGCCACCGGGAGCGGATGCCCTGCGTCACATCTATGCTTGAGGAACGATTGCTATGCATCAGAGAGTCAGGACTCTGTCGATGCAGTTCCAAGGAGATAGAATGATCCGACCCCGACAGTATGAAAGTAAGAGTAAATAAATAAGATTAAGTATGAGACCCATTAACAATTTTAACACTTGAGAGAAGTGTCACAGGCGGGCGCTTCTGTCCTTTCCGCCCGACCTCTTTCCGGTATCGCATGTAAGGTGATTCGAGAATGGATGTGACTCATGATTCTTCCGGACCATTGATTGCCGCCTCCCGGTCCCTTCTCCGGGACTATAGAGAATTCCTGCTCGCTCCGGGCACAATCTTCACGCTTGTCAGCGGCACCCTCCTGTTGATTGCTGCCCTGTGCCAGTTTTCCGGCCTCTTTCCCGGTACTGCCCTGGAAATCTATGCGAATTGGATCTACCTTGCAGCCGCTCTGATGGGATCTTCGTTCATCTGGTACAGCGCCGCCCAGGGGATCCGCGAACGCGATTTCACCGCCGATATCCCGGTCTCCATCGCTACGGCCGCAGCCATCGCGATCGGGGAATATTCCGCTGCTGCCGTTGTCGCTGTCCTCCTCCTCTTTGGCGGGATGCTCGAAGAGCTCGTCGCCGCCCGCGCCGACCGGGCGCTTGACGCGCTTGCCCGGTTGCTGCCCGACCGGGTGACCGTCCGGCGCAACGGCAAAGACCTTTCTCTTCCCCTCGACGAACTGGTCGTCGGTGATCTTCTCATCGTACATTCCGGAGAGCGGATCGCCGTCGACGGGGAGATCCGGTTCGGAACGGCTGCCATCAACCAGTCGGCGATCACCGGGGAGAGCGTGCCGGTGGAGAAGCAGAAAGGGGACACCGTCTTCGCCGGCACACTCAACGAGATCGGGGCGATCGAGGTCCGTGCAACCCGGGTCGGAACCGAGACCACGCTCGGCCAGATCCGCAGGCTCGTTGCGGACGCCCAGGAAGAGAAAGCGCCCGTCGAGCGGGTGCTCGACCGCTACGCAAAGCTGTATACGCCGGCCGCCATCATCCTGGGGCTGCTCCTCTGGTGGTGGACCGGGAACGTCCTGCAGGCGATCACCATGCTCATCGTCTTCTGCCCGTGCGTGATCGTCCTCGCGACACCGACGGCACTCGTCGCCTCAATAGGAAATGCCGCGCTCAGAGGCAGCCTCGTGAAGAAGGGGGCGGCTGTGGAGACGCTGGCTCATGTCGATACCGTGATCTTCGACAAGACCGGAACGCTCACGCTCGGGGAGCTGCGGCTTGCCGCCGCGGTTCCTTTCGACGACGTCCTCGAAACCAGCCTGATAGGGTACGCCGCATCCGCCGAGAAGTTCAGCGAGCACCCTGTAGGCAGGGCGATCGTTCAGGCTGCCGCCGAGCGGGAGATCGCCGTCCCGGACCCCGAGTCCTGCGAACTGCTGACGGCCCTCGGCGTGAGGGCCAAAGCCAGCGGGCGGACGGTCCTGCTCGGGCGCCCGAAGCTCTTCTCTGAGATGGGGATCACCCTTCCCGAGACCATTCTCCAGGAGACCGATGCCAGAACCCGTGAGGGAAAGAGCGTCATCATTGTGATGATCGACAACATGATAAGCGGCCTCCTGGTCTTTGAGGACACGCTCCGGGAGCACGCACAGGAGACCGTTGCCGCCCTCAACCAGGCAGGCATCAGGACGGTCATCGTAACGGGCGACAACCGGGGGGCAGCCGTCAGGATCGCAGAAGCGACCGGGATATCCGAGACCCATGCCGAGATGATGCCGGGGGAGAAGGTCGGGATTGTGAAGCGGTTTCAGGAAGCAGGGCACCGGGTGGCATTTGTCGGCGACGGGGTGAACGACGGGCCGGCGCTCGCGACCGCCGACGTCGGAGTGGCGATGGGCCATGCCGGCACGGACGTCGCCATCGAGACCGCGGATGTGGTGCTCTTATCCGACGAGCTCCTCAAACTCCCGCATCTCATCGACACATCGCAAAAAGCCCTCCGGACCATCCGGCAGAACCTCATCTTTGCTGTGGGAGTCCTCCTCCTTGCCGTATGCCTTACCATCCTCGACATTCTCACCCCGGTGACGGGGGCGCTCCTGCACGAACTCTCTTCAATTCCGGTGATTGC
>JAAZGM010000321.1 GCA_012511245.1 Methanomicrobiales archaeon
AACGTCCGCCCCAGATCGATGGGTGTCCCACCGCCGAAGAGTGCCGCCGCTGAGTTCGGCACGTATGCCGGGATCATGATCCAGAATGCCGCAAGTCCGGCAAAGACCCAGTAACCAATGTCTGTACTTATAGCTGTCAATCTTCAGTACAATCAGTAAATATAAAGATTAAAGTGTCGAAATATAGGATACGAATGGAGAGAAGGGCACGGTGAAACAATGCTGATAAAAAAGACGAAGAGCCTCTGCCCAACATGCGGTCGTGTGCTTGATGCCGATATCGTTGAAGAAGAGGGAAAGGTCTGGCTGATCCGCACCTGCCCCGAGCATGGCGCGTATCGGGGTCTCTACTGGTCGGATATAGAGATGTACAACAGGTTTGATGCATACGAGTCTATTGGAGATGGCATATCAAACCCGCAGAAGGCTGTTTCCCAGGCAGGGTGCCCGAATGACTGTGGTATCTGTGCGAACCACCGGTCGACGACGCTGCTTGCGAACATCGATCTGACGAACCGGTGCAACCTCAACTGTGACTTCTGCTTTGCAAACGCCCGGGCATGCGGTTATATCTACGAACCGACATTTGACCAGGTTGTCGAGATGTTGCGCATGCTGCGCGCAGAAAAACCCGTTCCGGTGCCTGCCGTCCAGTTTTCGGGTGGTGAACCGACGATGCGCGACGATCTTCCCGAGATTATCCAGAAGGCAAAAGAATTCGGGATATCCCAGGTCCAGGTCGCGACGAACGGTATCCGGCTTGCCCGGGATCCCGACTATGCAGGCAAGCTCAAAGAAGCGGGGCTTTCCACCGTCTACCTGCACTTTGATGGCGTCAGCCGCGAGACAAACTCGAAGCTTGCAAGCGATCTGCGGGCCATAGAGAACTGCGAGCGGATCGGTCTGGGCGTGGTGCTGGTGCCCACCGTCATCAAAGGCAGGAACGACCATGAACTGGGCGCCATAATCCGGTATGCTGCAGAACACATCAACGTCATCCGTGGCGTCAACTACCAGCCGGTGTCGTTCACCGGGGCTGCAAGCGCGGATGACGTCAAGAACGAGCGGATCACCATCCCTGAACTTGCGGAGCGGATCGAGGAGCAGACAGACGGCGCGATCAAGAAGGATTACTTCTACCCGGTGCCCTGTGTCGTTCCGATCTCCGAACTCGTCGAGGCCTATACAGGGAAACCCCAGATCACGTTCACCACACACCAGCACTGTGGTGCAGCAACATATGTCTTCGTCACCGATGACGGGATGGTTCCGGTCAATAAGATGATCGATGTCGATTCCTTCTTCGATTCGATCGAGAAGATGGCGATGAAACTCGCAAAAGGCGGTTCACTCAACAAGTATGTGACCCTTGTTGAGGGGGTCAAAGACATCTACAGTTCCACGAGAAAGGCGGAGCAGAAGAATACCGGGGAGTTCACGAAACTGATCACCCGCGCTCTTGTGATGCAGAACTTCGAGGCTCTGCGCGAATTCCACTGGAACGCCCTCTTCATCGGCACGATGCATTTCATGGACAGATACAACTACGATCTATCCCGGGTGCAGCGGTGCTGCATCCATTACGCAACCCCCGACGGTCGCCTGATCCCGTTCTGCACCTATAACAGTGGTCCGGTCTACCGCGAACAGGTCTGGAAAGCCTTTGCACAGCCCAGGGCGGACGAATAACCACCTGGCCCACGTGTGAGGGCGGGGAGGGGGATCGGGCAGATCCTCTCCGCCGACTTTTTTTGTGTATCCCTGGTTTTTCTGCGGGGTGGGGGGAACCGGTACCTTCGTTCTGGCGCCCCGGGAAAAAGGGGCCACCCGGATCTACAGTATGGGGGAGATGTCAGGAGAATGGGGTGTATGCGCCCCGGTATCCACCATGCACCGCGCCGGCAACCACCGACGCAGAACCAGAAAAGATGGGGTTATTCCCCGATAAACTCTTTCAGCTGCGCAAAGAGGTAATCCTGCACCTCTTCGACGACTTCGCGTTTGCCGCGGAACGCAATCAGTTCCCGAGAATCCCCATCCATGTTCGCAAACGACATCTTTCGCTGCCGTCGCACCACTTCCACATCGTACTTCTCGGCGACGTCGTAGATCATCTTCCGCGGCACACCCGGAGGAACAAGCATATCGTAGAGTTCTTCTTCTTCAGCCATGCTTCACCTTGATTCTACTTTCCTATTTTGATCCGGCGCGACATAATACATGGTCCTCCTCGCACACCGCCGAGCGGAGCCTTTGGCTTACCGAGCGAGTTCATGCACCGCCCCATCAATGCTGCTCCCCGGGCAAGACCGTCGTCCACGAAGACCAGGTGATCGTTCGGCACATCATAGAGGTTCCGTTCGGTGATGCCCTCGATGATGTACTCGGGTTTCCTCCCCGATATCGCAGCCCGCCCGGTGAACCCGATCGACGAGTTCGGTGGGACCATTCCCCGGTCGATGGCGACATCGATGAGCCGGAGTGCCATCCTTGCGCAGACCCGGTCGACGACCTCGGTCAGCATGCCCATGCCATGCTTTTCGTGGATTTCGCGCCCGATTGCCTCAAGGGCCGGTGTCTCGCTCCCGTTGATGCCACAGTCACACCCGATGAGGGCGACACCCGACTTATCGGCCACGTCAGCGCAGACCGGAACACGCCCGAATCTCGTCCGGTCGGGAGGAACGATCCTGATATCGATATACTCGTGGCAGCGGTCGACGTAGCCATCGACGATGGAGCGCTTCCGGCCGCCGAACGCGCCCTTGATGCTGTGGTCGCCAAAGAGGTCAAGGGCGGTCCCTGTCCGATCCTTCACGAGCCCGGTGCCCCTGACGATCGCATCCGGTATGGCGCCCGCAAGCCCGCAGAAGTTCCCGGTCGTCTGGGCGAACGGGTTCGGTTCGTCGCGGGCGACGTCGCCTGTGATCCGGCCATCGAGCGTCGTCCCGAAATCGATGGATATGCAGGGATTCCGGAAATCGACCGCCGTCCATTTGGCGCCTTCTTTGATCCCCGCCATCGCAAGCTCGCCTTCCATCTCGTTTGCCACCATCTCGACGCCGGTACATCCGACCGGCGGCACAACGCCGGCGACTGCGCCGACAAAGACCACCTTGTCGGCAAACGAGAACTTCCGGAGTTTCGGCGGGAGGTTGTCGATCGACATCGGCGGCGTCATCTTTCGCGGGGGAACCCCTGCCTCGAGACAACCGTTTGCAAGAGCGATGATGAAATCACCAACCTGGTCGGGGGAATCCATCGCTGCCACAACACCGGTGCTCCTGACAACGAAGTCGAGATCGTCTTTGATGCTCAGGTGAGCCTCCTTATGGCACTGGATCAGGGTATCGCGCACCAGTTCCGTGACCGACTCCCGCGTCAGTTTCGTGCCGTCCAGGGTTGCCCCGAAGACCGTCTCACCGGGCTTTGGGGGCCGGACGTCGCGGCTCATCGTCACGGTCTTGTTGATGACGTAAGACCTGCCTGTCTCAAGGTTCGTGCCGGTCAGGATGCACTTTGTCGTGGTATTGCCCATCTCGACAGATGCCACGATAAAGTAAGGCTTCACCCGGTACTCGGGAACACACGCTCCCGCTCCGTGTGAGATCGACGGTGGGGGCGGACTTTCAACGATATGCGGTGGGGGTTTGAAAAAGCGCTCCAAAAAGCGGGCACACATAGTAGTCTTTTCCCTGTCAGCCCGCTTATATTTTTCCATGTGAACATCGGGCGATCGGAACAGGAAGAAGGTGATATCCCACC
>JAAZGM010000322.1 GCA_012511245.1 Methanomicrobiales archaeon
ACGGCGACTGGCGGCACCCGACGCTGACGCTTGCGCTTGAAAAAGACCTCGTCTACCTCCCGGGTGACACGGCGGTGCTCCACTACCTCGAGGGCGGGAAACTCCGGATCGCCGGGCATATCGAACTCGCGTAAGCAGCCGGTGCGGGAGGCCCTTCGCCCTGCGGATGGTATACTCTTCTTTTTTGCATTCCAGTCGGATGGAGGTTCCGGGCTGCGGATTGGTACCTGAACCGGCACCATCCCTATCGGGTAGAGAAAGACAGGAACCGGGTTTACACCAGAGCCAAAAGAAGATTAATGGTTCCTGCACCCTATCTACAAGTGAGGAGAACGATGAGCGCTACAGGAGAACAGTATGTCGTCGATGAGCACGGGAACCGGGTCGCGGTTATTCTCCCTCTCCAGGAGTACGAGCAGCTGCAGGAAGATCTCCATGACCTTGCCGTGGTCGCGGAGCGGCGTGAAGAACCGACCGTAGGGTTCAGTGAATTCCGGAAGCGATACGAGCAGTAATGGCGGGGTACGCGATTCGCGTAAAGGCGAGTGTCGAGAGAGATGTCGCAGTATTGCCGCGTGATAGTGTTCTGCGTATCTTTCAGAGCATAGACGCTCTATCTGAAAATCCTCTGCCGCATGGTGTACGTAAGTTAAGCGGAGCAGAACACCTCTACCGGACCCGGGTAGGGGACTACCGGATTATATATGCCGTGCATCATGAGGAGCGGGAGGTTATAATCCTCTATATCCGTCACCGCCGTAGCGCATATCGCGGGTTGTGAGGGCACCTGTTTTGTATGTCCGATTCCGCTCGTCATATGGTTCTCCTGAACGTTCTCAAGTAAGGCTTTGTTGAAACCTCTCAGGTGAGTCATCGGTTGCACCCTAAACACGGATTCCAGGGGGACTGCGCACCTGTGGTGCTCGAACGACCGCCGTGCCGCCGGTTGTCTATCGCCATGATTGCCCCGCCCCCAGGAGTGGGGTGCGATGGGTCATGGGGCCGGTGCATGAGCACCGGAAGTGCGACGGACGGAACGTCCGGAGCTTTGAGAAGGCCGAAGGTCTTCGAGCGGGGGCTACGTATCTCTTTACGGGATGGAGACGGGGGAGTTCACCTCGCAAACCCTTTCGTAAATCCTCCTGCAATGTAAACCACCACCGTGGCAGAGTATCTGCCGCGGTCTCAGTACTTCGCTAAAACGGTCGAGGTAATCTTCAAGAGGTCAAACCATCGTCCCTTCGCGTTCTCCCGCGTGCTTCCGCGTGAAGCCATATTGCTATCTTCGCCCATTAACTCGCGCGAAGAGCGCGAAGCCGCGAAGCGCGACTGGCCGGAGGGCAGGAGCATGAGGCACCGCAAGGTGCGAAGTCCGGTGCCCGGGTGCTGCCGATCCCGTTTTAGGTCGCTATGCGAGGCTGCATTGGTCTATTTCAGATGCCGAAATTAGCGAAGTACTGGGTCTGGATGGCGGGTAATAAAAGTGCCGGGGCAGGTGAGGGCGAGGTCTTGCAAAGTGAGTTGCCTGGCATCTACTCTTTTTTTAGGGCTCAGTAGTTTTAGCGAAGTACTGAAAAAAAGCGCCGCAACCTCCTTCAAACCCCCGGGCGGAGATACTCCACCTTCATCCCCGCTCCGAAGATCCTCTGGTTCTCCGCCCCCCTGATGATCCTCTTCGCGAGTGCAGCATCGGTTGCGATAAATCCCGAGAGATCGGAGACGCCGTAGTCGAAGAAGACCGAAGAGAGGGGAGTCCCCGGGCCCACGATCGTCACGCTCTCTGCGTTCTCCGAGAGCTCAAGGAGCCGCGGCATACTTTTGTCGCCGAGAGCGCCACAGGTCAGGAAGACATAATCGGACTCCGGCAGCAGGTACTCGCAGGCAGAGTAAGGGTAATCTCCCTCCTCGGGGTCCCACTCAATGATGCTCAGGTCGGAGACGGGGGCGATCAACTTCTCAAGGAACGGGAAATGACCGACAACACAGACTTTCTTCCCCTTCACAAGATTCTG
>JAAZGM010000323.1 GCA_012511245.1 Methanomicrobiales archaeon
CGTCGCCGTTCTGATCGAAGGCGGTCGCCGAGAACTGTTCTGTATCGCCGATCGCAAGCGTGGACGAGGGCGGTGTAACTTCTATGGTGGTTACTTTCGCGTCCAGTTCTTCGGGGTCATAGACGAATATGTAGAGATTCGAGTTCGCGCCCTGCCCTCTCTGCCAGACGATCGTGTTTCCACTGACAGCGGGATAGAGGTGTTCGTCATACCTGTCCACGGACAGAACGACAGGCATCTCCCTCTCTCTGGAGATGTCATACATGTAGATGCTCCGGACACTATCCGGTGCACCCCGCTTGTCCTCCCAGGCGATGATGTTTTCGCCGATCGCCGGCGAGACCTGGTCGTTATCGGCATCGGTGATCTGGATCTCTTTTCTGGACGGGGCATCAAGATCGACCATATATATATCAGGACGGGTGCCCGCATGCCGGTAATCCTCCCAGACTATGATACCTCCATGGAGCGATGGCCAGGACTGTTCCGCTGTGCTCGTGGATACCGCCCTCTTTCCCCCACCGGCTGCGATGTCGTAATAATAGACTTTCCGGTCACTCTCTTCGATCCATGCAACATACTTCTCCGAGAGTGCAGGTTTGAACTCGGTAGTGGCAGTCGCACCGGGAATCCGGGTATGGGCGTTACAGTCGATGGTGGTCTTGACCTTCCCGGCATTGATGTCATAGAGGACGACATTTGTTCTGCCGCTGCTATCATCATACCAGGCAGCATAATTCCCGCAGATAGCAGGCATCCACTGGTTGCCCGCATCGCCGGTAAGCCGTCTCTCTTCATACGTAGAGCGGCGGTAAAGGTAGATATCCCAATCCCCGTTCCGGTTATCCTGCCAGACGATGTAATCTCCCGAGATGGACGGTTTTTCCTGCGAGGCGGGGTTATTCGTTATCTTCTCGCCGGTGTAGGAAACATACTGATTACCCAGGTAGGGGTCTGCCTTGAATTTGTCTACTGTCCCAAAGTAGATGTCCTTGTTACCGTTCCTGTCGTCTTCCCAGACGATCATGTTGCCGTCGATATCAGGATGTTCCTGCGCTTTATCGAGGCGGCAATAGAACGGATCTCCCGGCGCAGTCTCTACCGCCACGGCCGGCGATATCATCAGCCCGATGGCGATGACTGCACATAATAGCATCAAATATGCCTGTTTTGTCATTTCTTTCCCCCTTGACGATCGCTCCCCACCCGCAGGATGCCGGCGGATACCTCCCGGTAGACACAGATGGCCGACCAGAGCTGGTGCTCGCCGGGGTGTCCGACAAACGGAGAGCGATTTTCGATTTAAGACCCGGTCGTATGGTAGCCGGTGAATGGGTGGAGTGCGGTATAAATATATATCTTTTACGGTGATTTATTCTCATATTATTATAATAAAAAAGGAAATTATCGGTGCACCCTTAAGGGCGCAGGAGGATCTTGAAAGACCCTTCATGGAACACTGCTTGCCGGGGTATGGGAAGTCCATCCGGGGCATGGATCCGCTTGATAACCGCTGAGATAGACGATTTCCATAAAACAGCAGCCGGTAAACCAGGGCGAGTAGATAGTAGATACTCTTCCTCTCACGATCAAAGCCCTTCCTTTCGGGGGGCAAGAGGGCTGTTGCGCCATCGCCGATCTCTTCTCGCAGAAGGCGCGTTATGGTATGGACAGTTTTTTATGTGAATGGCAGAAATTAACTCTTGTGCGGCTTGAGGGCAGGGAAGATGGTATATCCGAGGTGGTGAGCGCGATTCTTATAGTAGCGGTCGCGGTCATCCTTGCGGCGATCGTGGCATCGCTGGTCTTCGGGGTAGGTATGCCGGAGGATCCCAAGATCATCGCGGTGACGGCGACCAGATCGGGGGATAATATAACGTTCACGAACCACGGCGGGGTGGGTATGGACAGGGTCGTGGAGATCCGGTGCTGGATCGGGGGTGTGGAATCGACGAACGACAACTTCACGCTCAACAAGGTGGGAGCATCTGAGACGCGGATCGTTCCAGAGACTACACGGGTCGTGGTGATCGGGCAGCTTGTCGACAGCGAACCCTGGATGGTGCTTGATAAGACGCTCTGATGCGCCGAACAAAGAGAGTTGGTCTCTACTTTAAGGATGAGCAGTAACCCGGGCCGCTCGCAGTCTATTCGGCGCATCAAACCTCTTCATCCGGAGTTTTCGGCGCCGGAAGTGGGGCATCACCTGTATTGGTGATACTACAGCTCACGGGAAGTGCGACGGTTCGTTAGAATGGCACCCCGAAGGATTTTGAGAACGGGGACTTGAGTATTATCAGATGCAAAAACAGACATTTCCAGGGTGCGAAGACCATTCAGAGGTGGATTGTCGTCGATCTTCGGGTGTCACCGCAGAGGTGGGTTGCGATGGCATGCTGGAATACGCCGATCATGGGCGTCGTCTGGAGGAAACGGTCCGGGATGCAGCGGCGCGGAGGTGGATACCACCCGCTCGGACATCTACCGAATCATATCGAATCACCATAATATGATACAGTAAACAATTTACCGTAACATTTTTCATGTTACAGTAGTTTACGGTAACTATGGATATCGATCACCTCCTTACTCTCATCCGGGATGGAGAATCGGAGCGGGTTGAGTTCAAGAGAACGCCCTCAAAGACACTCCACCACGAGATTGCTGCGTTTGCCAACTCTGAAGGAGGCCATCTCATCATCGGCATCGACGACAACGGTAATATCGTCGGGACCGACGTGAAAGCGGCGCTCGAGGCGGTCACGAGCGCCCTCCAGCCTATCATCCCACCGCCGCAGATCGCCACCCAGAAACTCTCCGTGAACGACCGAAACCTTCTCGTTGTCGAGGTCCAGAAGGGCAGTTCGCTCTGCTCGGTCGGCGGGGTCGTCTACATCAGGGTGGGCTCCAGTCTCCGCCCTCTCTCAATCCAGGAGATTCTCATGCTCTCTTCGGAATTGGGGATCGTCGCCTGGGATGGTGCTCCGGTTGCTGATCGTGTAAAGGCCGATCCCCGTTATGTCGACTGGTTTTTTGAGGCGCTCGAACGCTCCCGGGGAACGATGGTCGCGGACGATGACCGCAACCGCTACCTCCGCAGCGCCGGGGCCGCGAGGGATGGGGTGTTGACCAACGCAGGCATCCTTTTCTTCACCGACGCCGGGGAGTATATTCCCCATGCCCGGATCCGCATGATCCGGATGGAAGAGGATGAACCGATATGGAGCCGGGAATTCGAGGGGCCGGTCTGGAAGGTGATCGAGGCGGCGTATTCCAGCCTCCTTGCCGAGATGCGGAAGACCGAGGTGGTTGTCGGGGCGCGGCGGGTCAAGGTCGACGAGTACCCCCCCAGGGCAATCCGGGAGGCGGTCATCAATGCCGTCGCTCACCGGAACTACACCATCAGCGCCGATATCAGGATCTTTCTCCACCCCGACAGGATCGAGATCCGAAACCCGGGCGGGCTGATGCCGGGCGTCAATATCACCGATCCCGAACATGTTCCCCGCAACCCGGCCCTCTCAAACCTCCTCTATGACACCGGGTTCATCGAGCGCTACGGATACGGGATCCGCCTGATCCAACGTGAGGTTGCAGAGCACCCTTTCTGTTCGGTTGAGTTCTCGACGGTACCAAACCGGTTCAGCGTCACGTTCAAGAGGACGATCGGATCCCGGGTCGATGAGACGGACCGGAGGATCCTGGAGGCGATCCATAGCCCACGGAGAAGTAGCGAGATCGCCGGAGAGGTCGGTCTCTCCAGGCCCACGGTTTTGAGGCGGTTAAAGACCCTCGAAGGGCTTGGCCTGGTCCGGAAGGAGGGCGCAGGGGCTCACGTCCGTTACGTGGCGGCCTGGTGATCTTCATGAACCGGGATGCCGATGCAGAAGCAGGTTCCGATGGCGCATTGGATGCCGGAACACAACGATCTTTACGAGGATCTGCCGGCCGGGGATGAGTCCTGAGCGGCACTCCTGTTGATGACCGCGATCCAGAAAAGGGTTCGGAGTGCTTCCCGTACCTCGTTGCCGTAGAGGAGGGCATACTTCAAGGCATAGACGCTGATGACGGGCATGGGGAGAGGTAGTACATGTCGGAGCCGGCGGCGTCATCGGCGGGGGGATATCTACTGAATGTGGTGCGAGCGCTGCCGTCACTTCGGCCTGGCGTATCAACCCCCTTTTTCCAGGCATCTCTTTCCCTTTTCAGTCAGGCGGTATTTCTGGGTTGGGCTTCTGGGTGAATCCGGTTGCGTCATTTGAACAAATTCCGCCTGAATCGCCGGCCTCAGATAATCATACAGAAATGTGGGGCGGTGACTGAGCCCCAGGCATCGCATCGCATCTTTTGTTCCGGAGGGCCCCCCCTCTAAACAGATCAGAAGGCGCTTTACATGTTCGGTTACATGTTCGGTTACATGTTCGGTTACATACTTTTCAGCGTCTTCTATGGCTTTGTATTTAATTCCAGATGGGGCCTTCTCCGCAAAAAAAACGGTAAACCGAACTTTCATCCCGATCTCTTCAAGCACGGGCTCAGGCAGGTTCTGCTTCTCCGCCTCTTCCAGGATACGGCGAAACCCGCTACCCCACTGCTCGATCAAGCCCAGTTCACGAAATACACGGGCGATGATGCGGTTACGGATTTTAGATACGCCCTGCTTCACATCCTCGACGGTCATGCCCGGAAGCAGAATACCCGGATTTTCTATCTCCATCCGGTCATCATAGATTGCAACCCGCAGAGGCGCACCGATCTGCGAATAATCGGCATGCACTATAGCGTTGATGACCGCTTCGCGCACAATGGTCATGGGAACGCTCCAGACATCGCGGCGACGGATCTCTGATAAGTCCGCCCCCCTCATCGCATGCTTTTTTATAAACTCAATAACCCGCTCAACAGCGATAGGCAGATGTTCATGAATCTCGATATGGTCGAGGATGGTGCTCTTTGTCGTTCCTGCAAAACGCCCGCACTGTATCCAGGCATCAGGGAAATACTCCTCGCGATCTCTTCCGAAAAGCAGCATCCCGCCGATGGTCGGAACAAGTCTCCCCTGTACCGGTGCGAGCAGTTTCAGTGTGAGCAGCTCTTTCTCACTCAACTTTCGTTGCCCGGCAAAGAGCATCCGGGCGGCTGCCAGATCCAGCGCATCTACGGTCAGCTCAGGCAGGGGCAGTTCATCAAAGGTCGTTCCTGAAACGCTCCGTTCCAGTTCTGCGATGAGTTCCTTGTCGGCTTTCCGATTCGTTGAGCCAAGACGGACATATACACCATCAAAGGGACCTTCTTTCTTTATCCAGTGAGGTCTGGAACCACTGGGGTACACTTCCACCAGGAGCAGGGTTTTGTCCCCAATAGCGATCAGCTCCACATCGGGCACAAGCCGCGGTTCGATGTTATCGGCAATAAGGTTGCATAGCCGTTCTTCTGCATCCAGCGGATTTACAATCCCTAAAATCTCTTTTGAGCCATCTTCTACCCCGATAAACAGACGTCCGCCGGCTGTGTTGGCAAATGCCACCAATGATTTGAGGATATTCCGGGGAGATGAAAGGTCTCTCTTGAACTCCAGCGTTTTGCTTTCATGCATTGAGAGCAGCTGAGTGATAGGGAGACTCATTGGACATCCTTCCCGATAACGATGCCCGATTTCAGGATTCCATCCGCAGGGTGAGGCGGCCTCATCATCTGAACGGTTTAGATTGCATCATCATTAAACTGAGGGGTGTGAGATGAAAGTGATCGAAACCGATAAGCGGCCGCTCTTTCTGGGGAGGCAGGAAACGTTCTTTGTGTCAAGAGTTTTTCGAGACCTTTTACGCCGGGCCATGGTACGCCTTCCCATCATCCGCTCGAAAGGGTATCCGGGCGATCGGGGAGGAGAACACCAGAGTATTCGTTTGTGAGATGAGTCTGCGACCGCCCCCTCTCACAGCGGGAAGATCGCGTACTGGATGGTACCAGATGTACTCCACCGCCGGTATCCAGAAGTGTTACCCCTCCCGGCAGGCCGTCGCGAACCGGGCGGCGACGATGAGCTCCCGGGCGAGCGGGAAGAGCATCAGCACCGGGACTGTGTAGGCGAGGAGGCACAGCGGGCGAGGAAAACAGAGATGAGAGCCGTGACGAACGCCGGAAGAGCCTTCACCAACCATTGTAAATATGATCAATACTTACAATACTGCCATGGCTGCAACCAAGCGGATACCGGTCTCAGAAGGGGTATGGGAGGAGATCTCCGATCTCAAGCGCCCGGGACAGACGTTCGATGAACTCCTCTCTCACATGGTGGAACTGGAGAAGAAGCGCCGGTTCATCGAAGAAATGGATCGTATCGAGGCGGAGGGAGATTTTGTGGAGCTGAATTTTGATGTTCCGGATATTGATCAACCGCAAGGTTCGTGAGAGTATTCAGAACTTTCGCCCGAAGAGCCGGCGGATTGTCATGGAAAAACTGAAGACGCTCCAGGAAGATCCGTTCCTCGGCGGCGGAAGCGATAAGGAACGCCTGTATGTTCAGGGACAGGAGGATACGTATCGCCTTCATATAAGCCATACTTTCATGGCATTCTATCGCATCCATGAAGCAGAGCAAGAGGTTCATGTTCTCGCCGTGATGCCGATTGAACAAGCGCACAAGCGGTATGGGCGTTTCTAACCGTGGGGATCAACGGTTAGTCCTGTCTCAGGCGGTGAAGTTTTTTCCGAGTTCGATTATTACTTCTTTGTTGTCTTTGACCTTTGAGAGGCTCTCGACGAATGTGTTGGCCCTCCGGGGTCGCCCGCTCCGTCAGGACAACTCGCCGAGCAAGTCGTCTATTGAAGATATCTCCCGGTATCGTCCGGCTGCGATGTCTTCTTCGCTCTTTTGTATCGCCGCCATCGTCTCGGGGTTGCTGAGAATCTCAACGGTATCGAGAAGGGCGTCAAGATCTTCCCGCCGGACCATAGTTTTCTGTATCTTTTTGATCTCAAGATAGAGTTCATCGATGGTGACAGCCGGAGTCATGAGTAGTAGTA
>JAAZGM010000324.1 GCA_012511245.1 Methanomicrobiales archaeon
GCCCAACCCCTATCATGAACTACCGGTTCGCTGGTCGGATGGGGCGTGCCCCGGAGTCGTTCCTCGAAGAGCTCTTCCGGGTCTCGGCGGTGCCCGGGGTGATATCGTTTGCGGGGGGCCTGCCGGGCTCGGCATACATCGACGTCGAGGGGATCCGGGAGGCGGCCCGCGAGGTCTTTGCCGACGAAGGGCGGACGGCGCTCCAGTACACGACGACGGACGGCTATCTCCCCCTCCGGGAGTTCATCGCCGACCGTTACCGGAGACGGCTCGGCCTTCCGGCGACGCCTGAGGAGATCCAGATCGTGAACGGCTCGCAGCAGTGCCTCGACCTCGTCGCGAAGATCTTCCTCGACCCGGGCGACGCCGTCGGGATGGAGCGGCCGGGCTACCTCGGGGCGATCGAGGCTTTCTCCCTTTACGAGCCCGAATTTCATTCAGTTCCGCTCACCGAGGACGGGCCTGATCTTGCAGCGTTTGCGGCGCTCATCCGCGACCATGCGCCGAAGTTCTTCTACGGCATCCCGAACTCGCAGAACCCGTCGGGAAGGACGTATTCGGAAGGGAAGCGCCGCGCCGTCGCGGAGATCCTCGAAGGGACAGGCACGGTCTTCTACGAGGACGACGCCTTCGGGGAACTCTTCTTCGACGGAAAGCCGCGGTTGCCGGTGAAGCGCTATCTCCCTGACCAGACGGTGATCTCGGGGTCGTTCTCGAAGATCGTCGCGCCCGGCATGCGGATCGGCTGGATATACGCGCCGGCACCGATCCTCCGGGAGTTCAACGTCGCAAAGCAGGCGGCCGACCTCCACTCGAACTTCCTCTGCCAGGTGATCCTCCACCGCTACCTCGCGACGCACGACCTCGATGCCCATGTCGCCCGGGTCTCGGCGGTCTACGGGCGGCACTGTCGGCTGATGTGCGACCTCCTCGATGACCTGATGCCGCCGGGGATGACGCATACCACCCCCGAGGGCGGGATGTTCATGACTGCGGCGCTGCCGGAAGGCGTCTCGTCGATGGATGTCTTCTCCGAGGGGGTCGGGGAGGGTGTTGCGGTCCTCCCCGGTGTGCCGTTCTACGTGGGCGGCGGCGGGGAGGATACGATCCGGCTGAACTTCTCGGCGGCGAACGAGGAGGAGATCGTCGAGGGGATGCACCGGCTCGCCCGGGTGGTGCGGCGGCTCGTGTAGCCGCCCCCTCAGTACCCGGCGTTTACTCTTCTAAGGCCGAGACACCGGGGGAGCGGATCGGAAAACCGGCCTTGAACATTCCCGGACGATTTGAAAATATTTATATATGCCATTATAGATTCAGTTCATTGCTATACTTCTCGTATTTACTGATCAGGGTGAGGAGAGCGGATGCGGATAACTGATAAGGAAGATGGACTGACCCACCGGATGCCTGCCCATATACTCGGGTGGGATCCGTCGCAGTGTGGGGTATGCCCCTATGACGATGTCACCAGCATAGCGATCATGTACCGGACCGAGATGGAGCGGCTCCGCGCTCTCATCCCGGAGGAGTTCGAGGTGACCCAACCGGCGGTCGCGATTGTGTACCAGAAGTGCAACGGGGTCCAGTGGATGGGCGGCGCCGGGTACTCGCTGGTCGCCGTCTCGACCCCGGTCCGGTACCTTGAGGCCGGCGATCCCCTGGAGGGGATGTTTCATCACGTGCTCTGGGAGGACAAGGCCGCCCCGATCCTTGGAGGGCGCGAGGAGGCCGGGATGCCCAAGGTCTGGGCGGACATCCCGGAATACCGGAGGATGAACGGGAACCTCTCGGTAAACGTCAGCCACGAGGGGCGTACGTTCCTGGAGGTGGAACTCGCCGAGGTCCGCCCGTTCACCCCGGCGGAGATCGCGGAGATGAACGAGAACCATGGCCGTCTCGTCCAGTTCGGGTGGAGGTACATCCCGAAGATCGGTCCGTTCCCGGGTGCCGCTCTCTCGGAGGCCACGTACTACCCGGTCGATAACGAGTACGTATCGGGCTCTGTATGCACCGGGAGCGTGGCATGGACCGCCCTGAAACCGGAGCAGCACCCGATGCAGTTCGCCATCATCGGAGCACTGGCCTCTCTTCCCGTTCTCGAATACTTCGCAGGATCGATAAAGAGAGGAAGATCCTGGATGCGCATGGATCTCGCACGCTCGCTTCCGCAGGTGATCTATCATGACTGATGCGTTCAGGGGAAGTGTTGCGATTGTGACCGGGGGTACCTCCGGTATCGGCCTTGGGTTGTGCGAAGAGCTGCTGAGGCGCGGGGCTTATGTCTATGTCGTCGGCAGCAGGGAGTCGAGCGTCGCAAAGGCGAGAGAGCAGTTTTCACGCTACCCGAATGCCCGGTATGCCGTCGTCGACGTGAAGGAGAACGCCGCCGTGGAGAAGGTGGTCGGCGACTGCGTCGCGGAGTTCGGCCGCCTGGACTATATGTTCAACAACGCAGGGATAAGCCAGAGCTTCCCGTACGAGAGGGCCACCCTTGAGGTATGGAAGGATATGATCGATACCAACCTCTGGGGGGTGATCTACGGGGTGAATGCGGCGCTCGGAGTCATGAAGGGGCAGGGCAGCGGCCAGATCGTCAATACGTCGTCGTTTGCCGCACTTTTCTGCACCCCGTACCAGCCGGTCTATGCCACCACGAAGAGCGCGGTCATCGCGCTGACCCGATCTCTCCGCTACGAATACGAGCCGCAGAACATCATATTCACCGTAATATGCCCGGGAAATGTCGCGACCCCGATCTTCCAGGGAGAGATCCCTCCGGACGCGATCACGGTGGATGAGGCCGTCCGGATCATCCTTGACGGTGTCTCGAAGAAGGAGTTGATGATCGTCTTCCCCGAGTACTATGCGAACCTCTATGAGATGTGCAAAGACCCGGCGGTGTCGGATAAGGCCATGAAGATGCATGCGGCGGAGAAGAGGGAGCATTTCCGACAATCTCCGGAGTAACCGGCAATAACAGAGCCGGGGTTGTGCCTTTCGCAGGCGCTGTGAAGGCCGAACTATCCGGACGGATGGAGGCGCACGTGAGAGAGGCTGGATCGCGGGATACGCGAAGGTGTGGACGCGAGCGCCAGGAGATCTCCGCCGTGACGGCCAATTATCCAGGCCGGCAGGGCTTGCCGGGGCCGGGATTCCGCTCCACCTGGACGAGCATCAGCACCGCATCCTTGCCGCCGATGGCCCCCGACCGATGGCCCCGGCGCCCCTGTTCGTCGGGCCGGGTGTTCTGGTCGTTTCCGAACGAGAGGTCGCCTGGCCCCATCTCCACGCGGGTGCCGTCCATCGTCTCGACGAACCAGCGGCCTGAGAGGGGCACGATCCACTGCGGTTCCGGGTTTTCGTGCCACTCGCCGATCCAGCCTGCGGGGAGGACGAGGATGATCACGCGGCGGGCCGGGCCGCCGGGTCTCCCGATCCACGACGGCGCGGCCCCCTCCGATACGCTCGCGAGATCGAAGTCGTTGAGCCGACAGCGGTCCTGGCGGCTCACGCCGTTCTCGTCGGTCCAGACGTGCCAGTAGGGGACTTCAGGGTGGTCCGGGTTCTGGTCTCGCTTCATGCTCCCCATCTTCGGGCCTGGCATCAAATACCTCTAGCATCGGGGGTTGCGGCAGAGAACAGTTGCCGGCTCGGGTTTTTCCCCGGCAACGTGTCCGGGCGTCGGGCTTATTACATGCGATGAAGAATAAGTAATGGCACTTTTCGAGCGAGGGTAGCCAAGCCCGGCCAAAGGCGGTGGACTTAAGATCCACTCCCGCAGGGGTCCGTGGGTTCGAATCCCACCCCTCGCATCAGAACTTTCGGTTTAAATCTCTTTCGTTTATCTCATTCACTAACCGAAGATAACGCGTGAAACATGCGGCAAACGTTTCGGACAACTCTTTGCATCAAGGTAAGGGTGAGCTGCCGACCACTCGATCGTAAGGAGCATGAAACCCGCCCTACTCTACGAGTCACCGTTCACGGACATCACGCCGCAGGAACCGGAGGGTCTGTTCAGATCGGCTGAGATGGATGGACTAATCCAGGTGCTCGAGGCCGTGCGGGCGGCGGCTGTGGCAGGGTAACTCGGTTGCCCGCCAAATGCGCACTGCATTGCGGTACGCTCATGAGATCAATATCCTAGTTTTGCATCGATTTCTGATATCCATTCATTTATCTGATCGAGCGTGTTCTTAATATCCTCAATTCGGTCATTCTCTTCATCAATCCATCCCTCAACACGATCTCGGTAACTATCTGACCATGCTGAATCTCTCTTCATCTCAAGTTCCCATAGATGCCTTTTTTTATGCTCCAGAACACCCCCAAGGTGTTCGAGACGATCTTCCAATTTGGACCTATTTTCTCTCATCCGCTCTTCCCATGCTTCTTTTTGAGCTAACCGTTCATTTCTTTCCTTTTGACGCTGCTCCCAAGCTGCTTGCTGCTCAGCACGGTATTTCTCAACTGCAATATCCCTTGCCTTTTTCCAATCCTCCCACTCCACACTTAAACTCTCAGATGCACGCGTAAGAGCCTGAAAAGCTTCATCCTTATCCCCCCTGATCATCTGGCCTTTATTCTTGGTAAGATACGCCCATCCCTCTTTCAGTGACTTGCTACAAGATATGAGTTCACCCTTCCGCTCATCGATCGGGCCAAATATCGAGTTAGCGAGCGCAGATATGGCAATTGAAAGTCCTCCCGTAGAGATGGCAAGAAACAATTTATCCAGTTCTGATGACGGAGTCGCGTTCGAAGCAAGATTTTGTATTACCTCTAAGTGGTACTCAGATTTGCTCACTCTTGCAGCGAATTCTTCCTTGGCTCTTTGTTGAGATTCTTTTACTTTTTCAACAATCGATTGAAAGCGATTCCATGCCAACTGTCTTTCCTTGGGAGATGGAAATTTTGAACCCTTAAAAGCTTGGCCTACGCTCTTGATTTCACTCCATACCTCTTTCCATCTTTTATTATCGCTTTCAGCCTCACAAATCAGATTCTCTAAAGAGTTCAATAAGGCGACAATTTCTGACCCGTCCCACATAATTACCCTCTACCCTTTACCTCACCGGATAATCAGCAGATTACTATGCGAAAGTTCTTAATTGTTTTTTATTTTCAGAGGGGTTGCGCACGTATGATCCCGACATGAAAGATGCCATATTCGCGATTTCCTCTGGGCAAACATCACTTTAACTGAGGTTGCCCTCCTCCGCCCTTGGTCGCCCCCCAAGGGGGGCAGTCCATGGCGATAGCCCGTAGCCAAAGGTTACTTTACCAATGGAGTCAGGCTTGGTTTCTCTGCAAAATCAACCAACAGCCGCGAGCGAGTGAGAGCGTTCAGGGGCACCTGACACGAAAAAAGCAGGGCGGTGGTCCGAAGCGAGCATCGCAAGCAAAAGTTGGCTCTACCATCCCACGCGTTCGGATGGAAAAGGCTTGCTTACTGATAATGGTGTCACTATCTTAACAAATTATCAATGCCCTTCAGAGCACAATAGCCAATACCCCCAAGAGTCACGCCCCACATGAGGAGTCCTAGTTCAAAGCCGATGTCATATCCATAGTATCGTGTCCCCATTGCAATAGATGCACAGGCCAGCCAGATTCCAAACGGCACGGAAACGATAAGATTATTTTCATGTAACTATTCAGCCCAACCAAAAGATCTTTTTATAATGACATCCAAATAAAATATAATGGCTGCTGAGAACCCTTATCCCGAAACAGGTGTTGAGGACCGTCCTCTCTCTCAATATACCGTTGCGGA
>JAAZGM010000049.1 GCA_012511245.1 Methanomicrobiales archaeon
GGGCGACGATCGACGAGAACGGCTGGAATCATACCGGCGACCTCGGGGTGATGGACGAGGAGGACTACGTCAAGATCGTCGGCCGCCTGAAGGATATGGTGATCCGCGGCGGGGAGAACATCTATCCCCGCGAGATCGAGGAGTTCCTCCACCTCCACCCGATGATCGCCGACGTCTACGTCATCGGGGTGCCGGACCAGAAGTACGGCGAGGAGTTGATGGCCTGGATCAAACTGGAGAAGAGGGCGCGCCTCACTGTGGAGGAGGTCAAAGAGTTCTGCCGCGGGAAGATCGCGCACTTCAAGATCCCGCGCTATATCAAGTTCGTCGATGAGTTCCCGATGACAGTCTCGGGCAAGATCATGAAGTTCAAGATGCGGGATGTAGCGATTGCGGATCTCGGACTCGAGGATGAGTCGAAGATCGAGACCGCATAACCCTTTTTCTGTGTACCATGCCCGATACCTCCAGGGGAGTAACTGCAGGAGCACGATCTCCCCGGAGCAGATCACCGGTTTTGGCACAATCAGCTACAGCGGACTCTACCCTCCCACGAACCGGCGCACCACTCCCTCTACACGCCTGGCAGTAGCCGGTCGGAACATGAGGAATCCCGTTACGAGACCGTATTCACGGCGTGATTAGATCAATCAGCCCCCATCATCCAACATGGGGCAAACCAGCCGTTTTAGAACCCTGACCATCGATTTTACGCCCCTGTGATTTTTATAAGATATTTATATATATAACTATCACGTCTAGGTATCCGCTCTGACACCCACATGGCCCGACCTCGAAAGTTTCACCAACAACCTGAAGTCCCGGCTTCAGGTGTCATATCAGCAGTATACAGAAACGAATTAGTCACACCACGATTGAACCTGTTTTCACCGCGCCATCTATCGGGGTCGTTCTTCAGTCATGAGCACAGAAGTGCAACAGAGTGAGGTGATAAAAATGGCTTTAAGATATGTTTTTGGCGTCTTTATCCTGTGTCTTCTTCTGTTCGGAACCGCTGTTCCGGTATCTGCGGCGCAGGAAATGCCAGAATCCGCCCTGGATGTCGAAATGGATGATCCGCCGACGGCAACACTCGCAATTGGAGATGATCTCGAGTATTCATTGCCGATGAATACTATGGAGGTCATAGGAAGGTATAACATCACCATCGATCCGACTGAGAATTTCACAGTCACACCCTCCAACCTCGACACCCCTCTAAAAGTGAAGAGAGACACCCCGATTGGTGCGCTGGATGCGGTTGCCAGGGCTGAAGGGCTGAACTATACGACTTATTACTACACGGTCAGTACCCGGTTAAACGACACAGACAATGACATGCTAAGTACCCTGTTAGTCATCGACAGTATTGATGGATACGTGAATCAGGGTGACCGGCTCTGGTTTGTGTTCCATTCCTTCAATGAGACGATCGACATGACGGACGGCGATACCCAGGCGCACAATCTCTCTAATGGTGAGACATTCTGGCTCATCTACTGCGATCTCTCTGATTATGATCCCTACTACGAATACCGCACCGCCCGGGCCGTCGCAGGGTTGTCGATAACAGTCACATTTGGTGAAGAGGAGGCTGTATACCCGTTCCCTAAACCGCCGGTACACCCGACCCCTGTACCGGATGACCTTACCATAACAGCCGCCGACATAGCCAATCTTCAGTGGCAGGAAGATCCGGTCATGCCGGGGTGGTTAACAGCCCGAGATCGAGCACGCGGGCTGACATTCTACAAGGACCCAGGTACGCCCGACATCATCATGATCATGACTGACAAAGGCGAATGGTATGGCTACTCCTCCATGACCGGCCTGGTACCGCTCATGTAGGAGGCGACCCCTACGCCGGGTCGGGGAAGAGTGAGGCTCGATGCTGCCAGGCAGGGTTTCGCCTGCCCGGTAAAAGCCCTCTCTCATTTTTGGTAGCGGATTGCAGGGGGGCTTCCTGATGGAGGGTCGATCTCAGGCGTCTTCTGCCCGCCCGACCAGCGACCGGGCCGCCGCTGCGGCTTCGCGGACGATCTCCTCTTCTCCCGGCACCTCCCACTCGTGCATCAGGATACGGCCCTGGCAGAGGACGGTCATGGCCGCGCTGCCGTTACAGGAATAGACGGCGTTTGAGTCGGCGTGGAAGAGCGGGGTGTTGCAGACCGCACGTCCATCGAGGAGGACGATATCGGCCGGTGCGCCGACGGTCAGGGTGCCGGGGCCGGTGCCGAGCGCCCGGGCGCCCGCCGTGGTCGCCATCGCGAGCGCTTCGCTTGCGGGCAGCAGGGTCGGCGAGTTCCAGGCGAACTTCTGGAGGAGCGCTGCGAACTTCATCTCCTCGAACATATCGAGGTTGTTGTTCGAGGAGCAGCCGTCCGTCCCGAGGGCGACGTTCGCCCCGGATGCCCTCAGCCAGTGGTAGGGCATCGCCCGGTTTACGGCGAGCTTCATGTTGCTTACCGGGTTATGGGAGGCGGTGACGCCACGCTCTGCAAGGAGCCGGCACTCGGCCTCATCGAGCCAGCAGCAGTGCGCAGCGACCGTCCTCTGGGTGAGGCAGCCGCACTCGTCGAGGAGGGCTGCGGGGCGTTTGCCGAACTGCGCGACGCAGTCCGTCACCTCCTTCTCGGTCTCGGAGAGGTGAACGTGGATGCCGATATCCTGCTCGTTCGCGTATTCGGCGCACCACCGGAGTCCTTCAGGGGAGACGGTGTAGACGGAGTGGGGGCCGACGGCCGCCTGGATCCGTGGGTTGTCGAGGGACTTTATGTGGGAGACGAGGGATTGGGTCGCCTTGATCTCGGCCTCCCGTTTCTCCTCCATCCCGAGGTCGATGAACCCGTAACCGAGCGTCGCCCGCATGCCCATCTCGTCGACCGCGGCGGCCGCCCGGTCCATGAAGAAGTACATATCGTTGAACGCGACGGTGCCGCTCTTGATCATCTCAAGGCACGCGAGTTTCGTCCCGGCGTAGACGTCATCGCCGGTGAGGTGCGCCTCGAGCGGCCAGATCTTCTCGGAGAGCCAGTCCTGCAGGATCATGTCGTCCGCGTAGCCGCGTAAGAGGCTCATCGCGGCGTGGGTATGGGTGTTCACGAGGCCGGGGACGGCTATCCGGTCGGAGCCGTCGATGACGATATCGGCATCGATCGTCTTTCGGGCGTCCTTTCCAATCGCGGCGATCGCGCCGGTCTCGTCGATCGCTATATCAGCGGTCGATCCGCCGATGGTGGCCCCGGCGATCAGGACTGATCCCCGGGCAGTGAATATCTCGTTCATGCAAGTTGCTCCACAATTTTTTCAAGGATGGTCTCGGTCCTCCGACAGTTCGCCCGGGAGGTCGCGAGGATATGCTCGTAGGTCAGGATCTCTTCTCCGAGGCCGTTTGCGTAGTTGTCCACGGTGCAGATGGCGGCAAACCGCATCCCGAGTTCGAGGGCGAGCGTCGCTTCGCTTGCGACCGTCATACCGACGATATCGGCGATCTTCGCAAGCGCTTTGACCTCGGCGACCGTCTCGATCCGCGGTCCGCGGGTCTGGGCGTAGACCCCGCCCATCCGCGCATCCGGCACCAGTCCGGCAAGGGTGCGGACGAGATCCGCATCCAGTTCCGGCCGGACGTGGTCGATCGAGCACTCGTGGATGGATGGGATATCGGTGACGCTCAGGTAGTCGGTGGGGATGACGATCGAGCCCGGCGGGATGTCGCGCTTCAGGGAGCCGGCGGATCCGAACGCAATGATCTCGTCCACCCCGAGGACGGCGAGTGCGGCGAGGCACGCGCGGTAGTTGATCCGGTGCGGGGGGAGGTTGTTCTGGTGGCGCAGGAGGAGCGCGAACTCTCCGGTATGCACCTCCGCCTTCCCGTAAGGCGTCGCGACAACCGTCTTCTCAAGCGGAGGGAGATCGGCGAAGAGGAGGCTCGTGCCCCCTATGATCCCGAGCATCTAGGCTCCCTCCCCTGTACACGCTTCTCCGTACGACATTCTTAGAAGTGAGACGTCCCGGCGGAAAAAGATTCACCGCTCCGGTGCTGCGGGTTATACCCGCCGATGCCTTCCCCGATGAGATAGGCAGGCCGGCGGTGTCGTATTTCTCCTGCACCGGGAAGTGACGGCACCCCGGCGCATCCGGGGATGGATGATGCGCGGGAACGGGTGTTTTCCCGGTTTTTTGGCCTCGCCAGGGAGGGATGAGGGGGTTGGGGGTCAGAACCCTTATTATGTGATCACGATCAACATAGTAGGGTAACAGGGGCCGATAGATCAGGGGTAGATCGCTACCTTGGCATGGTAGAGGCCGCGGGTTCAATTCCCGCTCGGTCCATACTGTTTTGGGAATTTTCAAGGTACATTTGTGTTCCGCTTGTATCACGTGTAAATAAGAAACATCTAAATCTACACGAAACTTAATGTGAATTAACCGGGGATGTGGTAACTCTGGACCTCCCATCGCTCATCAAAGATGA
>JAAZGM010000325.1 GCA_012511245.1 Methanomicrobiales archaeon
AGAGACTTTGTCAGGCCGTTCACCGCGAACTTGGATGTGGGATAGCCGCAACCGGTCGACTGGCCGTATATGCTGACCATGGAGCTCGTGTTCAGGATGACGCCGCCGCCCTTCTCTTTCATGAGGCGGGCCGCCGCCTGCGAGCAGAGGAAGACAGCGTAGACGTTGAGGTCCATGATCTTCGAAAAGTCCTCTGGCCGGTAGGTGTAGAAGGGATCACTTGCGGCGATGCCGGCGTTGTTGACGAGGATATCGGGGCTCCCGAACTCCGATCTGACGGTCTCGAACGCCTCCCTGACCGCTCCAGCATCCGAGAGGTCCGGCCAGAGGCCGGCGACTCTGTAATCCGGGTTTTCGCCCTTCAGCGCCGCGACCGCTGCATCGGCGCTCTCCTTTCGTGAACCGAACAGGACGACCGATGCGCCGTTCGCGAGGAATTTTCTGACAACAGCAAGACCGATTCCGCGCGTTCCGCCGGTTACGACGGCTATTTTACCCTGTAACATTGAAGACTACCTCCTTTTGAGATAGTATCCCCTCTCTGTTCGGAAGGTTAAAGGTTGTGGCCTTGCCCGGCCGCGGCCCGTAGCGCCCCCGTGGCGATCGAAGATCATCTCCAGGACCCGCCCGGAGGAACTCGCTGGGTGCACCTCGAAGATCGCGAGGGCAACCCCGGTCAGGTAGCCGCCGCTCAAGTCGCATTGCGTTCATCACCGCGTTCTGTCATCGAAACTCGACAGAGGAAGGCTCATGTCCTTCTCGGCCTCTTGATAGGAACGATAAAAATCACGATAGAGGGGAATCGTAATCGCCTTCTTTTTTACGAGGACCTTCTGGAAACCATACTTCAGGTAGAACCCTTCAGAGTCCGGTTTGGAATCGACCGTTATCATGCGACACCCCACATAATGCGAGAGCCGCATGGCGATAGCCATCGTCTTCACTAACATTGCCCGTCCGATACCCCGCCCTTCAAACTCCCGATGTGTCGCCAGTCGTGCGATCTTCAGCGCCGGATAATGCGGGTATGGATACCACTCTTCACCATCATCACCGCTGACGCCTTTTCGGATGATACAGTCGTTGGTGAGTGTGAAAAACC
Organism: Methanomicrobiales archaeon; assembly: GCA_012511245.1. Classification (GTDB taxonomy): domain Archaea; phylum Halobacteriota; class Methanomicrobia; order Methanomicrobiales; family Methanoculleaceae; genus Methanoculleus. The sequence goes on from JAAZGM010000325.1 coordinate 1,103, forward strand.
CGGCGATCTTCCCCTCAAACGATACGATTCGCGTGACCGACAGCCGGGCGGCCTGGTTTTCAAGCGCATCCTCAATCAGGAATTCCGTCAGGTCCGGCTCTCTGCACCGGAACAACGAAATGTCGATGTCTTCATTGAGGAGAGAAAAAGAGAGATCCCCGAAGGATACTTTCGTATTCAAAGTCGCATCTCGCGAGCAATGATGGCGGCCTCGCGGATCAGCTCGCGACCGTCATCGGTGTCTGTAGGGTGATCCAGATAGCGCTGGAACCGCCGGGCATCCTCACCCTCCAGGACAAGTCCAAGTTCGATTGGTTTTGCCATCTTCATCCCCTCCCGATATGATATAATATTCCGGCATACGTAAAATAGGTTCCTCTTGCTTCCTGTTCAGATCTCGTCACACTCTCGCCTCTCCTGACCATCTTTCACACTCTTCGCTCCGGATCGCCGCGCCACCCGTGGGGAGCCTTTTTGTTCCGGCCAGGGTCTTTATGGCCTTTCCACCTGCACGGATAGAAGATTCCGGCTTTCGGCGGATGTGCCGGGCAAACGAGCAGTTGCTATACCTGACTTCGTTCAGGTATTTACATCAAAAAATAGGTGTATCGTTGTAATGACCGACTTAGAAGTCGGTCATTATCCGGAACTGGTCGATCTCTTCGGTGTTCAGTTCCAGAAGGAACTCTTCGGCCGCGTTCTGGATGTTCTTGCTCGCGGTGATCGCCCGGCCGACGACCAGGATATCCGCGCCCGCGTGGAGTGCGTCCTTCACGACGTGCTGCCGGATGCCGCCCGCCGTCGCAACGAGCAGTCGCTCGCCGCCCGCCTTCTTGATCGCCGGGATGTCGCCCCATGCGTAATCGGTATCCTCGACGTCGATGCCCCGGTGGAGTTCCACGACGTCCGGCTTCACCTTGAGCTGCTCGACGACGGCGACGGGGTTCTCAACGTTGAGCATATCCACGACCGTGTAGCTACCGGTCTTCCGGGAATCCTCGATCGCCTTCTCGAGCGTCGAGATGGGCGCAAGGCCGGAGATCACGACGGCGGCGGCGCCGGCGTCGGCGGGCATCCGGGCTTCGAGGTTCCCCGTATCGAGCGTTTTTAAGTCGGCGACGATGAACGCGTTCGGCCGGAGTTCCCGGATCTCGGATATGATCGAGAGGCCGAACTTCTTGATCAGCGGCGTCCCGGCCTCGATGATCAGGTGGTCGTTCTGGGGCAGCGACTCAAGGACCTTCCGCATATGGCCCCTGTCGACGAGATCCATCGCGACCTGGAGGTAGGGCGGGTTCCAGAGGCGCTGGACCTTGAACCCCATGACCGCGTGCGCCGCCCGGTCCTTCTCGTGCAGGAGCGTCTCGGTGTCGGGGAACCGGTCGAGAGCCCGGCGGATCGCGAGTTTCATCGCACCGTAGTTGAACCGGTAGATCTTGTTGTAGTCCTGTGCGGAGGGGTTGAGATAGACGCTTGCCATGATGACGGTCTCTTCGATCTCGATCCCCTCAAAGACGCCTTCCTCGACCGAGTCGGCGACGGCCTTTGCCACCGCTGCCTGCACGGGCCCAAAGATCTGGTTCACCTGGTACTCCTTCTTCAGGGTGACCTTCGGGATGATGAGCGTCGAAGGCTTCGCCGGCAGGTTCGGCCGGACGACCGCAAGGAGCGGAGTGTGCCCCTGCGAAAGCTGCGAAAACGAGTTTGCGAACGCCTGCCCTACCGGGCCTTCTTTCTTTCCCATAATGAGATCGATATGCGCAAGTTCTGCGCCGTCTCCAACCAATGCTTCACCGATGAGATACATATGGATGCCCTCAAATACTGCTAAAATATTGGTGAAGCAGGTATTAAAGCCCTCCCGGCAGGGGCGATACCGTCATA
>JAAZGM010000326.1 GCA_012511245.1 Methanomicrobiales archaeon
AAGAGAGTTGGCCGGTTCACTCCGGCTGGCTGTTGACATACAGGTCGTCCATCGCCGCCCCGTCCCCGCCGTTCTTTACGAGCAGGTCCATATACGTGTGAACCTCTGGAGCATACTTCTCCAGGACGTCCGGAGCGGTGTGGTAGAGCATGAAGGCCTCAGCGAAGATCGCCGCTTCCTTCTCCTCTCCATCGGGTGCGGTTATCCGGGCTAGATAGATGCCCGGAGTCTCGACAAGTGCTGCAAACGACTTACTCTCGCTGAACCCCATCACGTGGTAGATATGGTAGCCTACCTGCCGGACAAAGGCCTCGTCGGCTCGTGTGGGATCTCTGTCCGACCGGATGTAGATGGCTTTCTCTTCGGGGATGTAGACAGCGCTCTCGTCTCTGGATGTATCCACTCGTCTGAAGACCTCGCTCTTGCTGTCGATGTAGACAGTGAGATTCTCCATAAATTCGCTTCTTATTTTGGTGCTCTGCTGGAGCACCAGGGCCTCTGCAAGCGTTGCTTCGGTGCTGCTCCCATCCCTGTTCTCCAGACGGAAACCAGCAACCGGGCTCACCGAGAAGACCGAGCTGACGATGGCAATGAGGATGATTGCCGCAATCAATCTTGATCGGAATCGTGTGTCCATGGCTTTCCCTCTGTTCAACAAGGGTTTCAATCTCCGTAATATATACTTTTTTAAATTTAATAATCGGATTATATATTATAGATTATTAAAATGAGTCATTCTGGAAAAGTGTTTTGAGAGAAGGATCATGCGGAAGAGAGGATCCGGTTACGGTAGGTGATATGGAGCCTCACCCGGGGAATAACATCCAACACCTAATTACCCATGCAAGCGCATAGTAACTGTAATGAAGCAGATCGCCCTCTATGGAAAGGGAGGAATCGGGAAATCCACCACTGCGGCGAACCTGTCAGCGGCACTTGCAGGAGAAGGGCTTGATATCCTGCAGATTGGCTGCGATCCAAAGCACGACAGCACCCGGATGCTGATGCACGGAACCTGGATCCCGACAGTCCTCGATCTCATCCGGGAGCGCGGAGATGAGAACATCACCGTCGCCGATGTGGTCTATGAGGGTTTTTGCGGCGTGCGCTGCGTGGAGGCAGGAGGGCCCGAGCCCGGGATCGGGTGCGCCGGCCGGGGGATCATCGCGACGTTCCAGCTCCTCGAACGCCTTGATGCCCTCAAAGGTGACGTGATCGTCTACGACGTTCTCGGCGATGTCGTCTGCGGCGGGTTTGCGATGCCGATGCGTGAGGGATACGCGCAGGAGATCTATCTCGTCACCTCGGGTGAACTGATGTCCATCTACGCGGCAAACAACATCGCAAAAGCCATTGCACGCCTCTCGCGCCGGGTGCGGAGCAGGTGCACGCTCGGGGGCGTCATCTGTAATGCAAAGAACATCGAGGGTGAACGAGAGTTTGTAGAGGAGTTTGCCCGCCGGATCAACTCCCGGCGCATCGCCTACATCCCCAGGTCCCGGATCGTCCAGGTCGCGGAACTGCAGAAGCAGACGGTCATCGAGTACGCCCCTGAGTCCGATCAGGCTGCGGCCTACCAGGAACTTGCACGCACGGTCTACGGGAACGAGACAACGAGTATCCCAACACCTCTCGATATGGATGAACTCGAATCCTTCGCCCTTGAATTCGTCCAGGTTTGAGGGATGCACCCTGACCGGTGCACTCTCGGTTCTCACGGAGGTGCAGGATGCCGTATGTGTCATCCACGGGCCGGCGGGCTGCACCCACCATAACTTCTCTCTCCTGCACGCCACTCACCTTGCGAACGACCGGCTCGAGGTTCCCCGCCTCCTCTCCTCCTGCCTGAGAGAGAACGACATCATCTTCGGAGGCGAAGATGCGCTGGAGGAGACGATCGCACGAGCACTCTCGCTCTCGCCCGCTTCCGTCTTTGTCCTCTCGACCTGCATCGTCGAGACGATAGGAGACGATGTCGCGGCGGTCTGCGCGAAGAGCCGGGATGTCCCGGTGATCCCCGTGCCGACCGCCGGGTTCCTCGGCGGGGTCTTTGAGACCGGCGTCAGGAATGCCCTCTCCGCCGTCGCATCGCTCGCACGGCCCATGGGCGGGCAGAAGACCCTCTCGGCAAACCTGATCGGCGAGAAGAACCTGGAATACGGCGTCGACGAGAACGCAGCCGAGATCGTGCGCCTCCTCTCCAGGCTCGGCATAGGGGTCAACCTCCGGTTCGTGCGGGGGCTCGGGACGCGGGATATCGACCGGCTCGGCTCGGCCGCCGTGAACATCCTCCGGGAACCGGCGCTCTGGCCGGTCGGCGACGACCTCAAACAGAGGCTCGGTACACCATACGTTGATTCGTTCCCGGCGGGCCTTACCGGGACATGCCGGTTCCTCGAAGAGGTTGGCCGGGTCTGTGGTATCGATGCAACCGATGCCATTGGGGAGGAGAAAGCTCACCAGGCGGAGATGCTTGCGGCGTTTGATGATATCGCCGGGAGCCGGGTATGCTTCCGGTCCCCCCACCCGATGTTCAGGGGTGATCCGGGCGCAGAGGCCATGTGCATGGGGTGTGCCGATGCCCTTGATCTGGTCATCGACCCGGATGGGACGGCGATCCCTCTCCCGTACCCGGTACCCGTCGGGACAGCCGGCATTCGACGGATGCTCAACCGGTGGCGGGTGCTCGTGCGGGAGAAACAGCGGGAGTGAGAGGCGCCGGACAGCTGCGGCACCCGCACAATCTCATTTATATCCTTTCCGCCGAAAGGACTCATCGGAGTGAGTGTCAGAATGTTCAAACGCATCCTGGTTCCAACGGACTTTTCGGAGCCGTCCATGAAGGTGCTGGAGTATATCCCCGTGCTGCGCGAGGCGGGAACCCGGGAGGTGGTTCTCGTCCACGTCCTCGATTCCAGAGATACTCCGCTTGCTGCGTCAGGTGGGCAGGGATTCCTCGGAACCGTGCCCGACCGGGAGAGCGAAGTCCAGCGGCAATACCGCGAAGAGGCCCAGCACCGGATCATCGATATTCGCCGGGCGCTCGATAAGCAGGGGATGAAGGTGATCGTCCGGACACCCGTCGGCACGCCGGGAGCGGCGATCGTGGCTGCGGCCGATGCGGAGGGGGTCTCGCTCATCGTCATCGGCTCCCACGGCCGGTCGAATATCCGCGAACGCCTGCTCGGGACGGTCTCGGAATACGTGATCAAGAACGCTCGCCAGCCGGTTCTGGTCGTCAAGCGGGATATGGCCGCCGAAGGGTAACTCCCTTCCCCATTTTTCCTCGTTGCCCCCTGTGCTGCCGTGAAGGCCGGCAGATGGGTATACAATCCCCCCGGGCTATATCGTGGCTGATCTCTTATCCGGTTGTTGTCCGCCGCTGTTCACTGGCAGTTGCTCATCGGAGGGCTCGTTATCTGGCCAGTGAAATACCCATCACAACAGTTTCGGGTATTTAAGCTCCGATACAGGGTGAATCCTGGTTAATCCGCTGAATGTCTCGACAATAGGTGAATGAGCCGAGATACGTGCTCCGGAACAAATGGATGAAGTTATCTATGGGGGCGTTAATCCCCTCATTATGGGATCGACTGTCAGACTGGATCTCACCAGGATCCTTGAAGCTACGGGTGAGCTGCAGCGTTTCCTCGATCTGGGTGCCGCCCGCCTCCGGGCGACGGGGCCGTTATCACAGGACGCTTCTGAGAGGCTGATCTTCTCCATGGCCGATGAACTTGAAGATCACCTCCGGGCGATGCGTCTTCAACAGGGAACCGCCACCATCCATGACATCCGCACCTGGATCCAGGCGTGGATGGATGAGCGGGAGGCGATGCTCATCCCGGAACCCTGCGAAAACAGGGATTGAAGATATCCGTTACGGTTATCCTGGGTTCTGCCCGGATATGGTGCCTACCGTGTGCTGGATGGGTCAACCCCGGCACGCTGAGGTACTCGTGCGTCTACCTCCGGTAATGATCCCCCAGGTTCCGGGCAGGATGTCAGGATTCCTCTCTTTTTCGCGTCAGTATAACCGCGCGCACCCGCAGGCCCGGTAGATGCGGTAGGGGATTACTGCACGCGTGGTGTATATGTCCGGGCACGCATGGTGGGAGTCGGCGAGTTATGCCCCCTGTTCCTGTAGTACGCATCAAAACGCCGGGTGTCGCAGGGCTGGCATACCCGACCGGATCATGCAGGTGTGGTACCGCCACCATCGTGGCAAGGGGGTATCCGCTCCGGCAGCCCCGTCTACCTGGTAGGAAGGGTTCTATAATCACGAGTCGCGGGCTGGGATTCGCCGTTGCAGGATGATCCACCCAACACCCGGCAACAGCCGCATACCAGGTATCGCCGCTTCTCGTCTCGGCCGCCATGCCCATCCCGATCAACGACGGGACGAACAGTCCGGGCATGAACCCTCCCGGGTGTGCATATACGTTGATGTTCGGGGTATGCAGGTTGAGGAGGATGACGGCTGCTGCCAGAGCAGAACAGATGAACGTCATCGAGAGGAGAGCGAATACCGACCGGTATGCATCGCGGCCGGAATGCTGCAACACCATCATGTAAGCCCGGGAGAGCATCAGAACGATGAACAGGCCAGGCAGTGCAGAGTTTATGGGAGCGCTGGATCTGGTTGAGTCAGTTGATGTTCTGGAGTGTGATATTCTGGAGGATGTGGAGCGTTCATTTCTTTCCCCGCACACGGATCGGGGAGGTCTTGAACGGTTTCGCCGGCAGCAGGGGATGGCATGGCTGCATGGTGTGGAATTGGTTTCTGCCGCATTAATGTAGTATTATCAGTATACTAATACTGGAAGAAGTCCGTTCTTTGTGCTGTCGAAGACCGCACCCCTGCACGGCAGAGGGAGCATCGCTACCCGATCCTGGATACGGACTTCCTGTATATCCACCATGCTGACAGAGAGTAAGGCTTCATCCCTGCGGGTCACGGCGGGAGATGATGCGGATGCGATCGATCGGATGACCCGGCGAATGGCAACTGCATCGACAAAGGGCGAGCTCGGGTTGATCCTCGCCGAGGAGGTCAGCTGTTATTCACTTCGAGACCTTCAAGTCCTCGGCGGGCGTCTCTACATGGAGATGAGTCGGCTGCCCAGCCCCTATCGGGAACGGATCCGCCCCTACATCACCGAGCAGTTGTTCGGCGCTCACCACCAGCTCCTTGCCATGCACCGATCAGGCACGTTCGCATCCATGACCGAGCCGATCACCGATCATGCAACATTCCTCGGATTCTGCGACATGGTCCCCGACGGCTGCTTCCGGTGGGATGAATCCATAGAACGGATTCCGTTCCGCTATACGCCTCGACACCGGGTCTTTTACTACCTGATCTCGGCGTTCACAATCTTTGTGCTCGACCGCCCGGGCCACCCGGTGGGAACGCCTTTTCCGGGAGGATTTCGGGTCGAAGAACGCGACGGCATCTTTTTCTGCCTCATCCGTGACCGTGAAAAAGAGGTCCCGTTCTCGATCTGCAACTTCTGCCCTGCCCGGCAGACTGAGGATGGGTGATCTCACCCCCTTGTATGGCTGCCTTCCCCACTCCTGAACCCCGATCAAAACCAGAGATGGTCCACCCATGAATTCATCACCCGTCGTTGACAGTATCCTCTCGGCACGTTACCTCCGGAGAGACGAAAAGACGTTTGAAGACATCTGCCGCCGTGTGGCATCGGCGCTCGCCGATGATGAAGCCGACAGAGCCAATTTTTTCGAGGCAATGACTACGTTACGGTTTCTTCCAAACTCCCCCACTCTCATGAACGCAGGAACCGAACTCGGGCAGCTCTCCGCCTGCTTCACCCTGCCGGTCCCGGACTCCATCGATGGCATATTCGATGCCATGAAGCAGGGAGCGATCATTCACAAGACCGGCGGTGGAACGGGCTACAACTTCTCCCACATCCGACCGGAGGGTTCTCCCGTTCAGTCGACCGATGGGGTTGCATCGGGGCCGGTCTCGTTCATGCAGGTCTTCAATGCTGCAACAGATGTGATCAAACAGGGAGGCCGTCGACGCGGGGCAAACATGGGGATCCTCAACGTCTGGCACCCCGATGTCCTGCCGTTCATCGCCGCAAAACAGAATGAGGGTGATCTCGCTAACTTCAACATCTCTGTGATGGTGAACGATGCGTTCATGAATCTTGTATCTGAGCGCCGATTCGACGAGATCTGGTTCACCGACCCCCGGACAGGCACACCGGTCACGGTCGGCCAGATCTGGACTGCCATCGTCGAAGGGATCTGGAAGAACGGTGAGCCCGGCGTTCTCTTCTACGACGAGATAAACCGGCACAACCCCACCCCGCACCTCGGCGAGATCGATACGACAAACCCTTGCGGTGAACAGCCGCTTTTCCCCTATGAAAGTTGCGTCCTCGGGAGTATCAACCTCGCCGCCTGCATACGCAAGGGGGCCCTTGACGAGGAGATCCTTGTGAGCACCGTCCGTCTGGCGGTCCGCTTCCTCGACATCGTCATCGACAAAAACATCTACCCGATACCAGAGATCGAGGGAGCGACGAAGAAGACCCGGAAGATCGGCCTCGGCGTCATGGGGGTCCACGACGCCCTGCTCATGCTCGGCCTTGCGTATGACTCCGAAGAAGGGCGGGGTTGGTGCGAGCAGACGATGCACCTTATAACCGGGACGGCGGTCGACGAGTCGCACCGGCTCGCGGGAGAACGAGGAGCATTCCCTGCATGGGAGGGGAGCACCTGGGAGGATTACTCCGTCCGGAACGCCGCAATGACGACCGTCGCCCCTACGGGGACCATATCGCTTCTTGCGGGATGTTCCAGCGGCATAGAGCCTATCTTTTCATTTGCCTACACCCGGAAAAACACGGTGGGAAAGACGTTCGTCATCGAAAACCCGGTCTTCCGGAACGCTCTTGCCCGGACTCTGGAGGGTATGGATCTCACCGAAGACGAACGAACAAAAAAAGAAGATGAGGTTCGCAACCATGTTCATGAGACCGGGACGATTCAGGACATTTCCTGGCTTCCGGAAAGGTTTCGTGCGCTGTTCAAAACAGCGCTCGATATCTCCTGGCGGGACCACATCAGGATGCAGGCAGCCTTCCAGAAGCATGTCCACGCCTCGATCAGCAAGACGATCAATATGCCCGGTTCTGCCACGAAAAGCGACTGCGAAGAGGCGCTCCTCATGGCATGGAACCTCGGGCTCAAGGGAATCACTATCTACCGGACCGGGAGTAGAGAGGCGGTTGTCCTCGCCCTGAAAGAGCCTGTAAAGGCTCCGGCCGATTCTCCCCGGGCCAACGACGGGCGGAGACTGCTGGAACAGATCGCGACCCTGCCGATTGAACGGCCCAAAGAACTCGCAGGGCGGACTTTTCTCTGCCAGTCCGGGTGCTGCCGCCTGTACGTAACTGTGAACCTTCTCGACGGCCAGCCCATCGAGGTCTTCATCAGGACGGTTGGAAGCGGGGGATGCGATGCAAACAGCAACGCCCTCGGCCGGGCAATCAGCACCGGCCTTCAAAACGGCGTGCCTTACCAGAAGTTCGTCCGACAGTTTCGGAAGGTAAACTGCATCTCCGCCATCAAAAACCCGTTGTCTGAGGGGCACTCGTGTGCCGATGTCGTCGGGCGGTGTATCGATCTTGCGGCAAAAAACCAGAGCATCACCACGCTGCAGGACTGGACGATTGAAAAGACCAGTGAAGTGCGGCTCTGCCCGGAATGCCACGAACCGCTCGACTTCGGCGAGGGATGCAACCAGGGGATCTGCAAGCATTGCGGCTGGAGCGGGTGCAGCTGATGCGCACTCCTGATACGTTACAGTCAGCGGACAGCCCGGCCAGAGAGTTCATCGGGGAACTTTTCGGGCGTTCCCGTAGATCGGCTTGAAGAGCAAGAGCGGTGATGGACTTATCACACCATGGTAAAGGTGTGGTGATGCCGGTGCCGTCATGCGTCTTGCCGGGGTGGGGGATGGCGGTGGTGGCATAATCCCCCACCTTCTCCCGGGACTACCGACGGATGCTGTACCCGGCTGTCGTGAGAATATGGATGAAGGCGTCGTCCCATTCCGTGCCACGGAGTCTGTCCAGCTCCGGTTGCACCTGTTCCCAGAGCCGGATGAGGTCGTCAGTCTCCGGAATCAATGCTGTCTGATACGTCACACGTCCGGCTAACTTCCCCTGCGAGTCAAAGACAAGTAGACGACAGCAGTATTCGCGGCAAAGAGCAGGACGAGTCTGGTGGACCGTGCACCACGCTTTTCCCGTCTCGTTGTCAAACCTCAGAAAAAAGCATGCGTTCGGCAGTTTCTCAATGCTGCTCCAGTCTTCGAAGAGGGCTCTCCTGTCCGGGGCGACCTGCACCTCTTCGATATCCCCGGTATAGTGGTTGTGCACGACAAACGTGTAACCGCCACACTCTTCGATGACCCTGTGGACGTCCCGCATGTGGGTGCAGCATCTGCCGCACTGGCAGCACTTATCGGTGATGGTGCCCCCCTCCCCGGGCTCCGGACGGATGGTGTATCGGCATCCTCATCATCCGGTATTTTTTGCCGCAATAGTTTAATATCTGCCGGGCACCGGTGCACCCCCCGCCCTGTTCCGGATGCGGCCCGATGACGATGGTAGTGACGGTACGTGGGCAGTATAACACCAATGACTGCCATCTGTGCGAAAATTTCCGGGTATTTCGGGAACACAGCCTGTTCAGGATACCTATATGAGGGAATATGGTGAATAGAGGTAGTCAAAGAAGTGGCAGGATACCTGTATGCCGACAAGCAAGAAACAGATGGAGAAACTGAACAGAGCAAAGAAGGTTAAGGCAGAAGAACTTGCGCAGCAGGCGGCCGGGGGTAACGAGGCAGCCAAGAAGAAGCTCAAAAAACTCCAGAAGAAGATCAAGTGATCCGGAATATTCAACTATTTTCAGGCTACCTCTGGTAAAAAACTGTTCCGGTGCGATGTTGCCGGAAGAGGATACCTGCTTGCACCTCCGGCGCTCAAACCCGCTTCGTGAGGGATGACTGCCCCCGTGGAGGTGACAGATATGCTGAACTGGTGGGGCTACAGAGGCAGCCCCTACGGTGGAGAGAGGGAGGTTTCTCTCGCAAACCCTATCGTAAGTTCTCCCGTGCGTTACATCACCACTGTTCTGCCACAATCGGGATGACGGATGGGATGACTGCCCGGGCGGGTACGGGCGAGATCTCATGCGATGGGTATGGGGGGCATTACGGCGGTGAAGTAGGTATATATGGATGCAAGGACAGGTGCGCCCACCCGGGGAATATGCCGGAGAGACTTTGGACGAGGTGATGCTTGTGAGAAGAAATGACCTATGTGGAGTGCATGAAGGGCGATGGGCGGCATTTTGCCGTATCCTTGTGTGCGGCCTGATCTTTTGTATGCTGCTTTCGGCGATACCGGCTGGAGTGGTGGCAGCGAACGGAGCAGTCTCGTTTCCTGATACCAACCTTGAGAATGCGGTGCGTGATGCGCTGGATAAACTTGAAGGGGATATTACGGCAGATGATATGGCCGGGCTCGTGTTTCTCGATGCGGATGATAAGGATATCGGCGATCTGACGGGGCTTGAACATGCAGTCAACCTGCGGAGTCTTGACCTTGAATCAAACGAGATCGATGATCTCAACCCGCTTGCGAATCTGACGAACCTGCGGAGTCTTGACCTCGACTCAAACCAGGTGAGCGATCTCGGACCGCTCGCGAACCTGACGAACCTGCGGAGCCTTGATCTCGACTCGAATCAGGTAAGTGATCTTGGACCCATCGCGAACCTGACGAATCTGCGGAGCCTCGATCTCGACTCGAACCAGGTGAGCGATCTCGAACCGCTTGCGAACCTGACGAACCTACGGGATCTCGATCTCGACTCGAATCAGGTGAGTGACATCAGCCCACTTGCGAACCTGACGAACTTGCGGGATCTCGATCTCGACTCGAACCAGGTGAGCGACATCAGCCCGCTTGCCGGTCTCACGAATCTCCGGGATATCGACCTCGAGCACAACGAGATCAGCGATCTCGGGCCGCTGGCCGACAGCAGCGAGTTCGGTTCGGGCGGCTCTCTGGAGGTGGAGTACAACAACCTCGACCTCAGCCCGGGATCCGCTGCGATGAAAGATATCGGGACACTGGAGAGCCGGGGGGTGGATGTCAGTTATATACCGCAACGCGGGTGACGGTTTCATTCCGGAACGGGCACCGGGGGTGGCGGCATCCCCGGGCCTTATGCAGCCGGTCGGAGAGGGACTGGCACCGGTGGGTGTACGGGGAGGGCAGGGGATACCGTCCCCTCATTTACAAAATTTATCAAAATGTAACAAATTGATAGATAGTAGTAGTGATGAGCGAAGCAATTCCTGAGATCTCAGATATATATCGGGAAGATGTAGTGAGGGTAAACAGGTGTTAGTCATCCTTCAGAGAGGCGAAGGGCTGAGTCTTCGCTAGGCGGAGAACTTGAAAAAGCAACGCAAAAATTTGGATATGCTGGAGTTATGCGCCTAATTGCGCGGGAAGTCAGGTTTAGAGGAATTTTCATACAAACTATACTGCTAAAGAGTTCTCAAGTTAGTTGTATGGATCATCAGACCCTCATCTCCGGCGAGGTCCAGGTGCTGGCGGACGCCACCGTTCTTCCACCACCTTGCCACTCTCCACTTTTACCTGCTCAAGATCTTCGCTGCCGCGAACTATCAATGAACTACTAATAAATATAAAATTAGTAATTTCATAAATCGCAGGGACGCCGATAAGGATGATACATCTCCATCGATCAAGACCGGCATCTCTGCACCCCACCTGGCATCGTTTCACGAGATACTAATTAACTACTAATAACCTTAGAATTAGTCTTTCAGAGATCCCGATCGGAATACTGATGAACTACTAATGAAATACTAAAGAATGTAAAATTAGTAATTGCGAGACGACCCTATGAGCAAACTCCCCGAAAAACCACCAAACATATGGGATGAGAGTATCTCCCAACGGATCGGGAATATCCCGCAAGATCCGGATTTCATGAGAATGGTGACCGACTACAACAGTCGCTATCTCGCCTGGGACGAACTCAAGTATCGCATCAGCGATCCTGATAAGAGGCTGGCAGTATGGGCACTCATGAAACTGCTCCGGGCGATGCGCTACGAATCTGTCTCCTTTGCCTTCTTCAACCTCAAATACTCGACCACCCCCGAGATCCAGCGGAGTCTGCACATCTTCGACCAGTACCTCTCAGGTATCATCCGGATCCACAACAAAACCATCAGGCTCGACCAGTCCTACATCATCAACTCATTCATGGAAGAGGCCATCGCCTCCAGTATCCTCGAAGGGGCGGCGACCACCCGCAGGGCCGCCAAAGAGATGCTCAGAAAGGGGACAAAACCACGGAACAAATCCGAGCAGATGGTCATCAACAATTACGAGGCGATGCGGTCAATCCTGCAGCGGAAGGACGAACCCCTCACCCTCGGGTTCATCCTCGACATCCACCGGATCGTGACCAAGAACACCCTCGACGATGCCGCCGTCGGACGGTTCAGAACCACCGATGATATCGAGGTCGTTGACCGTGTCACCGGCACCGTCTATCACACGCCCCCCGATCATACAAAAATCCCGAAGTTGATCGAGGAACTGTGCCGGTTCGCAAACACCGATGACGAAAACCCCGCAGCGTTTATCCACCCCATCATCAAGGGGATCATCCTCCACTTCCTCATCGGCTACATCCACCCCTTCGAAGACGGCAACGGGAGAACTGCCCGGAGCATCTTCTACTGGTACGTCCTCTCGCGGGGCTACTGGCTCTTTGAGTACATGCCCATCTCCCGGATCATTCTCCGGTCGAAGAAGGGCTATGCCCTTGCCTACCTCCACACCGAATACGACGAGATGGACCTGACCTACTTCATCCAGTACAACATCCGGTGCATCGAGGAGGCACGCAGGGATCTGATCGCCTACATCGAGAGAAAGCAGAGTGAACAGAACGCGACAAAAGCGATACTTAAAACAATCAGAAACATAAATCAGAGACAGGCAGAGATCCTCCGGCAGATGATGGAGCAGAGCGACGAACACTTCACCATCCGCCAGATTATGGAGATGCATGGGGTCGTCTACCAGACAGCCAGAACCGATCTCCTCCGCCTCGCCGAATTAGGCTATATCAGAAAGGAGAAACGCGGCAGGGAGTTCATGTTTATCTTCAACGATACGTGCGGCCTCTGGAATGGGGAGACTGCATAACAGAGGGAGATATTGGGTAGTGCTCCATGAAACAACTGACAATGGAAGCACACTCGCCGTGTGATTGTTTCGTCATGAATACAGGTTGTTGCGCAACGCAATTCAGTCGGATCCTCTGAAATCAATTATCAGTTATATGCTG
>JAAZGM010000364.1 GCA_012511245.1 Methanomicrobiales archaeon
ACATAAGGGCTTATTCAGTTGGGCAGAATTTTGGAAGGGAGCAGGTTGCGACTGGTAAAAGTTTCACTTATGATATTAGTCCGCCGACCTATGATTTAACAAAACCTGCTAATAATGCTCATTATAATGATGGAACAGGTTTTATAGATAATAGTTTAAATTTAATATCCGGAACTTCATCCCCGGATTCTGCGAAAGTTGAGCTCTGCATACGGAATGTTACCAGTGGAAATAATTACTGGGATGGCTCTTCTTGGGTGAATTCGGGAGCCGACCTTTATTTCGATATTAATGCTGAAAATCCTGCCCGCTGGTCCTATTCATTTTCAACTGCTTCTTGGACAAATGGTAATTTGCATACTGTAAAAGCTCGGATTACAGATATTGCAGGAAATACTAATACAGGTGAATCAGCGAAATATTTTTTTATAGATTACCAAGTTCCATCTTCCGCTATTACCTTTCCTATTGATGGGGTTTATCGCGAGCTTGGGACAATATCTGGCACCTTAAGTGATAGTCCTCCCCTTGGAAGAATTGATCAGGTACAATTATACATTCAGAGACTTGAGGATTCTTTATACTATAATGGTAGCGCCTGGCAGGATACTATAGAATGGATGGAAGTAACAGAATTTTCTCAGACCGCTTGGTCATATACGCTTCCTGGAGGCGTTTTTACTGATGAGTATGATAATAGTGGATATGATATTAAAGTTCGGGCCCGTGACTTTGCTAAAAATATAGATTGTGATGATGCTGGCATATCCAAGCAGGAGAAAGTTACTATTGTTTGGGATGCTACTCCACCAGAAACTTCTGTAGATTTTCCAGTAGAATCAGCCCTAATAAATGATCCAGCGCTTACTATTAGAGGAAACTCTACCGATAAACATGGTGTTGACGAGGTACGAATTTCTATCAAAAACGAGAGTACTGGTCAGTGGTGGACTGGCGCAGTGTGGACAGAGAGCGAACAATGGGTCAGGAGTTCCGATTTTCCAGGAAACTTTGAGGTATTTGAATCTTCCTGGGCCTATTCTGGTATATCCTTTAATTCTGGAAACTATAATGTCCGTGTCTATGGAATAGATACTGTTGGAAATACCGGAACACCGACTGTTGGGAGAAACTTTATATTTGATGCGACTCCACCAACAGTCAATAGCCTGACCAGCCCCTTGAATCAGGGATGGTATGATGATTCTCTTACAAATTTTCAAGGGACCACTGCAGATGATACACATGGTAGTGGCGTTAGTGGTTTAACTCTTAAGATACAGGATGTTTCAGCTGGTACAGTATTTTGGAATGGCTCTGGCTGGGTAAATGATGCTAATGAAAATACCTGGGCGATTGTAAGTCCTCCTCATTCTGTTTGGGCTTATCCAACTCCTTCGCTTCAGGATGGAGGAATTTATTCAATTACTCCGAGAGTTGTGGATTTTGCTGGGAATCAGGGAACAGGTGAAACTGTAACTTTTTACTATGATACCCAGTCTCCCGAATCCTATATTACTAATCCAGATTCAGGGGCCTCTTATGGACGCTTGGAAAGGGTAGAGGGATATGTTTATGATCTTCCCTCAGAAATGGATAGCTTAGACCGGGTTGAAATTACGCTCTATAATGTGTCAGACAATCAGTATTATACTGGCAGTACTTGGGGGACAGAGACTTGGCTCAATACCGAGTGGGGAGATTGGATAGAGGAATACTCCTATAGAAACTGGCATTATAATTTACCTGCTCTTACTGGAGGAAAGAATTATAGGATAGTTTCAAGAGCTTTAGATGCCGCCGGAAATTCGGATTCTCAAACTTCAACAGTGAATTTCTCTATTAATGCAAGTATGCCTTACTCTCTGATTACTCTTCCAAGAGATAATAGTAAAGTAGATGAGCTTCCTCTCATGCGTGG
>JAAZGM010000327.1 GCA_012511245.1 Methanomicrobiales archaeon
GAGGAGCCCGTAGCCGACGAACTCCACCGTCCGTTTGAGATCGCCCTCTCCCTTGAAGGCCATCGAGACGAGGTAGAAGACGAGACTGTATATGATCCAGCCCAGAAACCCGCCGATGAAAGCAGCGACAGCGGAGATGACCAGCATAACCACCCCGAGGCTCTGCATATCTGCCGGAAGCATGGCCGCGGTGATCTCCGCCATCGGTATGGTCGAGACCGCAGCGATCAGCCCGACGACGATCGCGATGAGCGCCGGCACCTTCAGACCCGGCTCTCCCTGCATCTGCGCTTCGAAAAAGTGTCCCGGATCAATCAGCACCCGGAGAAAACCAGTGTCCATGTATGTCTGCCTCATATATCCTTGGCAGACAGGGAGGGATAAACTTTTTTGGGAACGTGAGGCAGAAGAGAAGAATATAGCCAGATTTTTTAAGATATCCAGCATTTACGAAGAAATTGGGCAAAGAACCGCTCACTTTTGCATGAGTACGACCGGACGGGGAGGGAGGGCACAACCGATCCGGGATCACATATGCCCGAGCTCTTTGAGGCTCACATAGCCTTTCTTTGTGAAGATGATATGATCGAGCACCCGGATACCGAGGATCGACCCGGCCTCGACGAGCTGTCGGGTGATGCCGATATCCTGAGATGAGGGGTCAAGCGTGCCTGATGGATGATTGTGGGCCAGGATTACCGAGGCGGCCCGGTCGGTGATCGCATCGGAGAAGACCTCCCGGGGGTGGACAAGGCTCTGGTTCAGGATGCCGACGGTGATCACCCGGCGCTCGATCACCTCCCCGGCACCGTTTAAAGTGATGCAGATGAAGTATTCCTGCTTTCTGTCTCGCCACTCGGCGACCAGCGGGAGCAGATCAGCAGGAGAGCCGATCCGATGCCCCGCTAACTCATCGTCCCCGAGATATCGCCGCCCGAGCTCAAAGCAGGCCATGATCTCACAGGCCTTTGCCGAGCCGATCCCATCTATCATAAGAAGATCCTTGTAGGTTGGGCCGTCCGTGGCATGATCCAGGTAGCGCTCGACATCACCTGCAACCTGCCAGACATCCCGCTCCTTCGTACCGCGCCCGAGAAGGAGGGCGATCAACTCGGTGTTGGTGAGGGCCTGCGGTCCGCGTACCGCCAGTCTCTCGCGGGGGCGATCATGGTCCGGGGTCTCGCGCATCTTCTTTCTCATGCTCATTCAACCCGATCAGGAGATCTTGATCCCCGGTTTAGATTCTGAGCATGTATACGTTGTCAAACGATCCGGCACACCGGGCGGGCTGAGGGAAAAAGAGAGGGAACAGAAGGATGAGAACGTCCTACAGGTGAGGGGGACCTGCGATCTCTATCGAAACCATTTTAACCCGGTGACGCTACCTCTCACAAAATGGTACTCCCCTGGAAGAGCGCCGAGGCATGGTGTAAGAAAGGGAGGGCATACGCCGAGCAGAAGCAGTACACCCGGGCATTTGAGTGCTATGACCGGGCTATCCAGCAGAGCACCGGCTCCGGCGCCGTCTGGTACCATAAAGGGCTCGCCCTCGCCGCTACCGGGAGGCACCAGGAAGCTATCGATTGCTTCGATCAGGCGATCAAGATCGAGCCGACCTGCGCCCGGTTCTGGCAGGCCAGGGGGCAGGCAATGTATGACATCGGTGAGTACCGGGAGGCGGCCGCTTCTTCCGGTCAGGCGGTGAAACTCGCACCGGATTCCGTGGCCGCATGGCTCATCCGGGGCCACGCCCTGCAAAAGATCGGGCTCACCCCCGAGGCTATCGCCTGCTACGACCGGGTGGTCATGCTTGAACCGGACCGGGTCGATGCCTGGTTCACCCGTGGAACAGC
>JAAZGM010000050.1 GCA_012511245.1 Methanomicrobiales archaeon
GAAGGAGCGGGCGGGGGCGGGCGTCCTGAAGAGGGGTTCCGGGCAGCGGTATGAAGGAATGGATGTGCGCTTTCCCCGATCGGGTGACCATCTTCACGAGTTCGAGGGTTGCCCGCTGGTCGTCGTCGCTCTCGAACGGCAACCCGAATATGAAATCGACGACCGGGACGAGGTCGTTATCCCGGCAGAGATCGACGGCGCGGACGACATCCTCGACGGTATGGCCCCGGTGCAGGAGGCGGAGCACGTGGTCGCTCCCCGACTGGGCGCCGAAGTGCAGGCGCGTGTTCGCACAGTAATCGTGGATGAGGTCGATGGACTGCTGCGATATGCATTCGGGACGCACTTCACCGGGGAAAGTGCCGAGGTAGATCTTGCCGTCGAGGCTCTGGAGGAGGCGTTCCACCCGGTCGAGACGGAGGTGGACGCCGTCTGAACCGTAGGCAAGGGCGTTCGGCGTGACGAACCGGATGTCCCGGAACCGCGCGGCATACCGGCTGATCTCGTCGATCGAGCGGTGGCGCATGCAACGCCCGAAGAGGCGCGGCGTCTGGCAGTAGCCGCAGGAGAACGGGCATCCCCGGGTGATCTCGATGAACCCTTTCACCGTCGAGAAAGGCGGGTAGCCGTCGAGGAGGACGGTATGACGGACAGGAGTGTAGCCGGCGGCGGTGGCGACCCCGGGCGGCGGGCTCCGCCCCTCTTCGATGGCAGAAAGGAGCGCGGGAAGGGTGTACTCCCCTTCCCCGACAACGACGTAGTCGGCGTACTCCGCCACCTCGCGGTAGCAGGCTGAGGCGTGGGGGCCGCCGACGATCGTGATGCAATCTGCGCCTGCGATCTCGTCACGATAGACCCGTTCGTTGATGGAGTTCAGGCTGTAGCAGGTGACGTCGGGGCAGGGGCCGTCCGCGGTCTCAAGGTTGTAGCCGTGTGTCTCGCACGCTGCTGCGAGCGCGGCAAAGGAGTTGCTTGCCGAAGTGATATGCCGCCAGTGGATCTTCATGCCTGTGGGTTCCCGGATCATGCCAGGGGGTTACGTACCTCTACTTTCGTTTCCAGACATACAAATAAGGTGACGGCACCCCTGGTTTTTCGGTGGCGTCCTGTGAACTGGCCGGTAATCGGAGAATCTGCCCGGATGCAAGTTTTCTGGGCGATGCAGCAGCCGCCTGTCGTCTTGAGGTGAGATGCCGGATGGTGGTGATGCACGACCGGACGCGGCACCCTCAGCTATCACCGTGCCTTCCTTCCTGCGCGGCCAGGATGGAGCCAGAACCCTGGAGATGAGGGTGTCCTCTTCCCCCTCAGATCATGTGCTCGCACCCGGCCGTACCCTTCTTTAGGTACCGAATCGAATGTATTCTGAACCAATGGCGACATTACAGGGAATGAGCGGGGTCGATATCCGGGCGCTGGTAGCGGAGGCTGCCGGGCGCCTCCCGCTCTGGGTCGGCAAGATCTATCAGTTCGATGCAAAGACCTTTGGCATCAGGCTGAACGGTGAGGACCGGGCGAAGTATCTCCTCCTCGTCGAGACGGGACGGCGCGTTCACTTCACCGCGGAGCTTCCCGTTCCTCCAAAGAATCCGCCGAGTTTTGCGATGCTGCTCCGAAAGCACCTTGATGGCGGGAAGGTGCTCGGCATCCGGCAGCTCGGGCTCGAGCGCACGATGAGCCTCGACATCGGGAAGCGGGATACGACTTACCACCTCATATTCGAGCTCTACGATGAGGGGAACGCCGTCCTCTGCGACGAAGAGTATACGATAATCAAGCCTCTCTGGCACCACCGGTTCAAGACCCGGGAGGTTGTCCCGGGTGCGGTCTACGCTTTTGAGGGATCGGACTGCTCGTCTCAATCGCCTGAGGCGTTTAAGGCGATGCTTGCAGAGTCCGACCGCGACATCGTCCGGACGCTCGCCGTCGGGTGTATGCTCGGCGGCGCGTATGCCGAGGAGGTCTGCCGGGCGGCGGGCGTCGAGAAGAGCGCCGCCGCTACGGACGTGGATGCGGATACCGTCCAGGGTGCGTTTGAACGGTTGATGGTCGGTGTCGAAGGAGGCCGTGAACCGGTCATAACAGCGTCCGGGTGCTGGCCGGTGGTGCTGGCCGGAGAAGAGGTTCGTGAGCGGTTCTCGACATTCAGCGAGGCGCTGGATGCCTTCTACCCGAGGACAGTGGGCACGAAGGAAGAGGCTGCGGCCGAGAAACCCCGCCTCCCCCAGGCGGAGGTGATCCGCCGACGGCAGGCGGAGGCGATCAAGGGGTTTGAGAAGAAGATCGAGCGCAACGAACGCCTCGTGGAGGTCATCTACGAGAACTACACGACCGTTGCCGGGGTCATAGCGACGCTTGATAGTGCGAGCAAGACCCGGTCCTGGCAGGAGATCGAGCAGATCCTGAAGTCAAACAACGATATCCCCGCGGCAAAGATGGTTCGTGCGATCCATCCCGCGGAGGCTGCGGTGGACCTCGACCTCTCAGGCGAGCGGGTGAAGATATATGTCCATGAGACGGTCGAGCAGAACATCGGCCGTTACTACGACCAGATCAAGAAGTTCAAGAAGAAGAAGGCAGGCGCGCTCACGGCGATGGAGCGGATGGTGCCCGAGAAGCCCCGGGTGAGACAGAACCTTGCCCTCCAGAAGAAGCGGTGGTATCACCGGTTCCGCTGGTTCACCACGAGCGACGGCACCCTCGTCATCGGCGGGCGGGACGCCTCCCAGAATGAGGAACTCGTCAAGAAATAC
>JAAZGM010000051.1 GCA_012511245.1 Methanomicrobiales archaeon
GCTCGTCTTCCCGCTCCCGGAGCGGTCGCCGGCGACGAGGAAGGACTTCATCGCATGCTCCGGAGAACCGCCCCGAACTCGCTTGCGACGATATCCCGGACACCGAGGGTCTTCGGGTGCAGGTCGATCTCGACCATGACGTGCCGATGCCCCATCTCCCGGAGCGGCTCCACCTGCCGGGGGCCGTTCGTGATCGAGAAGACCTCGATCCCTTCGGTGTACTCCGGCGGGATGGCGTGCGGAACCCCGACCATGAGGGCGAAGTCGGGGTTCAGATCCCGGATCCGCTCCCCGATCGCCGGGCCGTTCGCCCCGTACTCGTCGAGCGCACCGATGAGTTCGGGGTCGACCCCGCGCTCCCGCATACCGGCGAGGATCCGACCGGCGTCCGTCCGGACCTTCGGGAGGCCGCGGTCTTCGAGGTTTGCGATATAGGTGATCGCCGCGCCCGGGCAGGCGTCGTTGAGCGCGATGAGTTCGTCGGCGAACATATACGCGGTCTCCTTCTTCGCGTTCATGACCGCGACCCCTCGTGCACCGGAGCCGGCGAGTTCGATGAGCCGTTTCGCAGCAACGTGCTTGAGGTCGCCGCGGGAAGGCTCGATATAAGCCCGCGAGGCCGCTCCCCGCAGTCGCTCCACCTCGTTTGCCTTTGCAAGAAGGTAGCGCTGACGTTCGAGTTCGTCGGCGCTGATCCATCCGGCGGCGGCCGCGGGCTCGAGCGTCGCAAGCACCCCGTCGATGTTTTCGCGGAACCCGGCGTGGATATCCACGGCGATCGCCGGGGTCGTTACCCCCGCATCGTGGATCGCAGACTGGAGGTCTTCTCCGATGATCATCGAGACGCATGTCCCGACGACCGCCATCCGGTGGGGTGCGAACTCCTGTTCGGCGTGGCGGAGCACTCGCATCAGCGGATCGTGCCCGCCGAAGATGAACTCGTTGTCGGCAAGCGATGTCGTCAGCACCCGCATGCCATCCTCTTCGAGGAGGCGGGCGTGCTTGAACGAACAGCCCGACGGGCCGTGGAGGATCGCCACGTCCACCCCCAGGTCGCGGGCGGTATAGAGCGCCGCAACGATAGAACTCGGTCTTGGTTGAATGTAATCCATGTTTATCTCCACGTCTTTACCGCGAGGACGATCGCGCCTGCCGGGGTTATCGCCCTGGCGGCATCGAGCCCGGCCTCAAGTGTCGCCGCGGGATGCCCCTCCCCGACGTAGACCGTCTCTGCAGGAGCGACGGTCGATACCGTCCGGAGGATCTCGTTTTGGGAGAACCCTTCGCAGATCGCCCGCGCTTCCTCACCGATGACGAGTGTCAGGGGCGCGTTGCCGGAGAGTTCCCTTGCGTAGCGAGCGGCCTCGATTGTGGTCGCCATATTCGTCCCGCTGTTTGCGTTGTCGACGATCAGGACGCCCCCCTCCCGCCGTGCCGCCATCCGGCCAGGCAAGGCGGCAAACTCCCCGAGGGGGGAGGGGTCGATCCCGAGCATGCAGGCGGCTGCAACGGCGAGCGCGAGCGGTGTCCTGTAGCCCGGGAGGGTGCAGAGCGGGTTCTCAAACGATCCGTTCCCGGAGTAACGGCAGACCTGCCCATCGAAGGATACCATACTGTCGGTCGCGACCGCCCCCGGGAGATCGAGCCCCGGCGGGAGCACGACCGCCCGTGCCCGTGAGATGAGCCGGCACTTCTCCGTGAGCGCGCTCTTCTTCCTCGCCGCGATCGGGTAATCCTCCGTTGAGGTCAGCACCGCCAGATCCCCGGCGGCGGCGACCCCGAGCGACTCCTCGGCGATCAGCCAGCCACCGATCCGCGCTGCCTCATGCACCGCCGGGATCAGAGAGGCGGGCGTGATGCTCTTCTTCCAGAGCAGTTCCCGCTCCGGGTAGCGGTAGGTCCCGGTCGAGGTGTGCAGGATGCCGGCGCCGGGCAGCAGTGCCGCAAGGGCATGGGCGGTCGTGGTCTTCCCCTGCGCCCCGGTGATCTCGATGAAGGGGTGCGGGAGCGGACCGCCGTCGAGAACCATCTTCACCACCTCATGGTGCGAGACCGCGGGGCCGTGCGCTGCGAGAAGCGGGTGATCGGGATCGAGGTGGACAGGGGCGGTGACGAGATCATAGGTCCGGCTGAGCGCTTCCTCGATGGGGATGCCGGCCTGCCCCCGGTAGACATCCACCTCGTCTACATCGTGACCGGCACCGCGGAGTGCCCGGGCGAGTTCTGCCCCGCCGTGGATGGTATCCAGAACCAGAACGCGCATCTCGTTCAGGGTTTCAGTTTGGCGATCGCGTCGGACGCGTTCTTCAGCATCAGCTCGGCAAGGAGGGGGTCGCTGCCGATGGGGTTTGCGTAGACGAGCGGCACAGTTCCCCCGTTCAACTGGAACGTTCCAACCTGTTCCCCTTTCGGGAGGCCGAGGATCTCAGGGATATCCTGGTTGATGTGGACGCCTTTTGCAAGGAAGAGCGGAACGACGACGAGCATATCGATCTCTTCGCTCCGGAACGCCTCGAGTTGATCCTCCACCGTCGGGGTGTTGAGGCTCATGAAAC
>JAAZGM010000365.1 GCA_012511245.1 Methanomicrobiales archaeon
GTATAAGGGCAAAAGGAGTTTTTGCACATGGCTAAAAAAATACTTATATCCGGTGAAATAGGATGGGACGTTGACGCGGCGGACATATCCGCACAGTTTGCCGACGCAAAGGGCGGCGACGTTGACATTGACATTGCGTCACCCGGTGGCGACGTTTTCACCGGCATTGAAATATACAACGTGATACGCGACTACAAACGCGAAAACCCCAGCGCACAAATCCTTATGACACTCAAGGGACTTGGTGCGTCAATGGCATCATACATCATGATGGCACCGGCCGACATGGTTGTTGCGGAAGATAACGCCGTATTTATGATACATAACCCGTGGTGCTTTACCGCCGGCGATTATCACGAAATGGAAGAAACCGGACAGTTCCTTTCCGGGCTTGCGTCACTAATGGCTGACGCATACGCAAAGAAAACCGGCAAATCAAAAGCCGAGATTCAAACCCTCATGGACAATGAAACATGGCTTTTCGGTGACGAAATAAAAGCAGCCGGTTTTGTTGACGATATGGTCAAGTCGGACGACGACAAAAAAGACAAATCGCAAGCACTTGCGGCGGCGCGCTTGCAGTTTGGCGCAATGGCAAATGCGGCACAGAAAAAAACCGATATTAAAGCATTCCGCGAAAAAGCGGCAGCGATGATACATGAAATACCGGCGGCGCATACCGCGGTTTCAAATACACAGAAAAATGACAAAGGAGATAACGACATGGAAATCAAATCGCTGGCAGATTTGAAGACTGCAAACGCCGCCGTATACAAAGAAGCGGTTGACGAAATCAGTAAAGAGGCGGTTGCAAAAGAGCGCGAACGAGTCAATGCACTTTCCGACCTCAAAGTAAAGGCCGCGAAGGTTGGCGACGCCGTTTCGCTGATTGACGAAGCAATCAAGGACGGGCGCGACGTTTCCGAAATCGCCGGACAGGTTACCGACATGGTGCTTGCCGCAGCCGATTCACCCGAACCCGTCAACGCGTCAGGCGTACCCGACGAAGCAGCCAACGAAAACGACGGAACCGCATACCAGCCTATCGGCATGGTACCCGTAAAATAAAAGGAGGACATAACAAATGTCAATGACCACACACGGATATAATTACGATCTCGCCATTCGCGAGGTCGGAGATCAGGTAACCGTAACCAACAACCTCGGTCGAACCGCTATTTATGGCGAAATCGTTCTGCTTGGCGGAATGTACGGTATTGTAATGGAACACGACGGAATTGCAAACGGCGCAACCGGACGTATTTACGTTCTTCAGCCCGACACGCTCATTTCAACCGCACAGATTAACCCGGCAAGCACATTTGTTGCCGGTGCCGCGATTTATTTCAAGGCCGGTAGTTCAAGTGCAGCCGGAACCCTTGAGGATGCCGAAGGCGGCGTGGCCGTTGCAATTGGTACAATCGAATCCGCAGTTGGAGCCCCCGGAGCGCATACGTCAGTTTCGTTCCGCCCCTATTCGCAGATCGTCGACTACGGTGGATATGACGACCGCCTGACAGCCGTTGAGTCGGTAACTAACGGACTTACCAAAGACCCCGGTATCCCCTTCCGTAAAACCGTAACGCTGACCAGTGCCCTCGCAACCACCGCAGTTGAGATTATACCGGACGCAGACGTTGCCGCCGGGAAGTGTGTTTATATCAACAGCCTGTACGCAAATGTCGACGGCAATGAAGTGTGGGATGGATCCGGAAGCGTCGTAAAGGTGCAGGATACCGCTGGCGTTGCCGCTATCACATTTGCGAAAGGCCAGCTTACCGCCGATGCCCAGCTTGCATTCCTTTCTAACGGTGTAACGCTCGGTGACGGAATCAAAGACGGCACGGGCATGACCCCGGCCAAGGGACTCGAAATTGTAGCTGACGGCACATTTGAGACAACCGGTTCAGATCTTATCGTAACCATCACCGGATTTATCGGCAACGTGCCGGCATAATCCAAAATAAACAGGAGGAAAAATAACTAATGAGTGACATTAAAGTATACAACAAAAAAATTGCCGGCTCGATTGACCGCATTGACCCCGTATACGCGCAGAAAATCACAATGGCCGAAACCCGAATTGGTCGCGACTGGAAGACCGCCGGGCAGTCTGCATTGTGGACCCGTGCGTTCAATTCGGGCGCAACCGTTCTTGGCGCATCTGGCACCGACTATTCAAAAGCCGACGTCTACGGTGGCGCAATCCACGTGCCCCAGCGGTGGAGCGATGGAAAAGTTGAATCAGCATTTGCCCGCGTAACTTCAGGCCGGTTTGAAAAAACCGCAAAAGCCGCGGTTACCGGAAATACCCTTCTCCCCGATTGGGCGCAGTTGTGGGACGCACTCCGCATGGACATCACCGTCCGCAAAAATGCAAACCCGACCGTTCGTCAGTTCCTGTACAACATTTATAACCGCCCCGACGCCGACCGCACAAACAAGCTAACCGAAATGCTCCCGTATGGAATCGTCTTTGACGAATACAACGGAACCGGCGACCCCGTACGGCAGGGCGACAAGGGCGAAGGCTCCACCGGAACCTTTGACGTAAAAATTTACGCCGCCGGGTTCACGTGGGACCTTCTCGCGTCACTGTTTGACAAGTCTCTTGACATGACCATGCTTGCCGACGGAGTAGCCGCCGGATACAACGCAAAGCTCGACGACCTCGCGATAAAGCCGATTTTCTCCGCCAATTATTTGGGCGCCGGAACTGCAAAGCACACCGCGGCCGCCGAAACAAGCGGCGCCGGACGTCAGGAACTCTTGTACGATACGCTTGAAGACGCCGTTGACGACCTCGGCAAGCGCACCGACCCCGTAACCAAGAAGAAGATTGACCCCAGCGGTTCGTACCTTCTTTGCTCCGGTAATGTTGCCCGCCATGCCGCCCGCGTTGTGAACGGCCTCCCGCAGACCGAAGGAAACAAGCGTCTTGGCGCCATTTCCGAAATTGCCGGAATCGTCGCATACGACGGTGACACCATCCCCGGTCGCGACGGTGACACCACCTACGACGGCGTTGGCGACACCTACGCGTACATCGTAAAACCCAACCGGTACATGGACATCATCGTCAAGCGCGGACTTACTACCGAAATTGACACCCAGCCGGACGTCAAGACACTCGCACAGGAAGAAAGGGCCTACTATTTCGCCGAAGGTATTTACAACGACGAAGGGCTCGAAAACTTCGTGCAGAAAATAACCCTCCCGACTTGGTAAAAAGGAGACCCGCCAATGATTGCTAAAAAAACTTTTTGTGTAAAAATTGGCGGTATTTCCTATCAGGTACCCGCCGGGCGCAAAATACCCGGCGCGGTGCTTGAGTACTGGCAATCCGTCAAAAGTCCGTTGCTCGCGGAACACAATCCGCCACAGCCACAACCCGAAGTAAAAAAAGCAAAGTACAAAAAACCGGAAGTACTCGACCTCCCGGAAACCGAAGACAGAAAAGAACAGGAAGACGAAAAAGAATGAACCTATACGAACGGGCGCGAAAAGACATTGCAAGGATTCTCTCAAATCCCAACGGTTTTACCGCGTCCGTCGTATTCACCACACCAGCCGGAATTGTAATGGACCCGGTGACGTGGTTTTTTATCGACGTAAACCTTGACATTAACCCGACGACCGGCATGCCAATAATCGCACGCAAGGTAGCCGGTTCGGTATCATTATACGCGCCCGACGGAGAAACAAACCAATTCCCTGACGGCAACCCAGCAGACACAAAAGGAAAATGGAAAGCCAAATTTACAAATGGCATCGGACAAGAAAAGGAATACCTTGTGTCAAATCCGATCTTTGATCGAACAACCGGAATGATAACAATGACGCTTGAGTCATACACAAAACGAGTTATACCGGCGCCGGTACCGGAGGTCGAATAATGGCAGTAGCATACCCCTCATGGTACAACATACAAACCGGCGCCATTACCGCGCTCGAAAAAGTAGCCGCGGAAGAAAACGCAATAGACGAGGCGCGTAATTTTATTGTAGCACGCGACAAGTGGCGTCCGTGGATTGAAAACCAACAGAATGTTGCGCTTGTCAACGTTGTTGTTGATTCAGTATTACCCGACGGCGGCGGCACACGGCGATACACACAAGACCGGATAACCTTCAATTTTGATTGCTACGTTTTAGGAACAGCCGAAGAACAAACCGACGAAGAAACCGGCGCGGTAACACTTACACCAGCAGACGAATACGCAGCGGCACGGCTTCACCTTTTGGTGGCACAAATACGCCATGCAATTTCACGAATGAGCGAACAGGATTTTGGACTAGATGCCGGAACAATTGACACGTTGGCACTCAAGCCAAAAATACAAATGTACAACCAAGAGGGCGACGAGTCAACCGGCAGCTATGCACCGGCACGAATACAAATTGAGGTCGTCGCGTCATACGAACCGGCAGACGACGGATATATTGTTTCTGTAGAAACCGGTGGAGAAGTCCCAGGCGGTGAAACGCCAACCGCATATCCAGACCTTACACAGGCACAGGTTGAATTCAAACGGGCAATAGAAAGCTGGTTTGTTAAACATACATACGAAACGGAAACCCCGTAACGTAAAAATAACAGGAGGAAA
>JAAZGM010000328.1 GCA_012511245.1 Methanomicrobiales archaeon
AGAAGGGCTTTATCCTGAACGTCAACGAGAAGCAGCTCGAGACCGTCCTCCGCGGGCTTGCCCGGAACCGGGAGCGGTTCGGCGAGCCATACTGCCCCTGCAGACTCCGGAGCGGCGACCCTGAGAAAGACCGGATCATTGCCTGCCCCTGTATCTACCACGAGCAGGAGATCGAGGAGCAGGGTCTCTGCCATTGCAGGCTGTTCTTCAAGAAGGGCGAATAACCGTACTGAGAGCTGGCGCCTGCGGCGGGATGAGCACAGGGGTCTCGGTTCCGGCGGAGAAAGAAGATGATCGTTGGCTGATCAGCGTATCAAAACCAACGACATAGCATTTTTCCAGAATCCTGTTAGTTGCAGAGCCCACCACACCACGAAACCGTGTGCGGCGTATGACCGCCATGATGTCCCGGACGAGAGAGTGCATCCTCCTCACGAAATGTACCAATTATAGCGAGGGGAGAGCCCGGTATATCCCGCTCTGGAGATGGTTATCAGGGGCAGCCTGAACAATTAGATATACACCTCGTGTTGTGAGCGCTTACCGGGTGAGACCGCCCGCCGGAGATCCTTTCCTGTTCTCGACGGAAAGCCTTCACTGAGCGGGTGGGTGGGGGCGTCTGAAACGATGTTATCTGCGATCGGGGAGTAAGGGGCATTTCAGTTGCAGGGAATTGATTATATATATAATTATTATATCCATAATCATTATGAAGTTCTACGGCAGGGAGCAGGAACTCCGGTTGATGGAGCACCTCTACGCGAAGGCCCCCTCCTTCCTGGTCGTCACCGGCAGACGGCGGATCGGCAAGACCGAACTGATCAAGGAATTCTGCAGGGGAAAACCGGCCCTGTACTTCTATGTCGATGCAAACAAGAGCATAGATGCCCTTATGGAGGAGTTCGGAAGGCTGATGGCCGAGGCGCTCGACCTTCCCGGCTATATCAAGACCGACACCCCGGAGACATTCCTTGAATTTCTCTTCTCCTACGATCAACCCCTGGTCGTCGTTTTTGACGAGTTCCAGCGCTTCCTCAAACTCCATCCCTCGTTCATCTCCCAGATGCAACGGTTCTGGGATCTCGCAGGCCGGAACACGCACCTCTTCATCATCGTCTCGGGTTCATCGGTCGGGATGATCCGTGAGATATTCCTTGAAGGAGATGCTCCTCTCTTCAGGCGGGCTGACAACATCCTGACACTGCGTCCCTTCGGCCCCCGTGAGTGCCTCACCATCCTTGGCGATCTGGGGGTGCAGGACCCGGCAGAGCGGCTCAACCTCTATCTCCTCTTCGGTGGGACGATCTACTACTATACCTTCATCGAGAAGTATGGATGCACCGATCTTGAGACCGCCCTCGACCGGCTTATCTTAAACGACCTCGCCCCTCTCCGCCGGGAGATGAGCGATGTCATGATCGAGGAGTTCGGGCGGGAACACGCGACGTACTACGAGATCCTCGCTGCCATCGCTGAGGGGAAGAGGACGCAGAAGGAGATCGCAGACGTCGTCCACCTCCCCACGACATCACTTCCTCCGTACCTGCGGGACCTCACCGATCTCCTCGGGGTCGTTGAATACCGTATTCCGGTCACCGCAAGACGGGAGCGCTCGAAGATGGGCAGGTACGTCTTTGCTGACAACTTCTTCAGGTTCTATGCCCGCTACATCTACAGGAATATGAGCCTCTACAAGAGCGGGCGTTTCGAGATCTTGAAGAACAGAATTCTCCAGGAGTGGAAGGGTTTTTCCGGCTGGGCCTTCGAAGAGATGGCACGAAACCTCCTCACCCAGAACCTTGCAGAGAACTACGAGGAGATCGGACCCTGGTGGAACCGCCGGGGTGACGAGATCGACCTCCTCGCCCTCGGACCAGCAGGAAGCCTCGCGGTCGAGATCAAAAATCGCGATATCACCCTCGCCGGGGCACGCAGGATCCTTGCCGCCCTGGAAGAGAAGATACCTCTCATAAAAGGCCTCCCTCAGCCGGTGATCACCGGCATCGCCGCCTGCACCATCGAAGGCGCAGAGGTGCTTGCAGCCGAAGGGTTCTACGTGAAGGATCTCAAGGGTCCTGGGCCTGGAAGAGGATAGGGGTATCTGGTGCGTGGCGACAGTCCGGTATATCCCGTTCCGGAGATGGTTGCCCGGTCGTGCCCGGGTGAACAACCACCAAATACCTTTATCACCCCTCTCCAGAGACTCTTAGTTGAACCGATGAAGATCATCAAGGATCCGGTGCACGGCTACGTCGAGGTGGAACCGCTCGCGCTCCGACTGCTCGACTCGGAGGTCGTCCAGCGCCTCCGCCACATCACCCAGCTCGGGTTTGCGAACCTCGTCTACCCCGGGGCGAACCACACCCGGTTCGAACATTCGCTCGGGACGATGCACCTTGCGGGTCTCATGTCAAGCCAGCTCAGGCTTGACGATGACGAGACGCAGCTCGTCACCACGGCCGCCCTCCTCCACGACATCGGCCACGGCCCCTTCTCTCACGTCACCGAACCGGTGATGGAGGAGTTCACCGGACGGAGCCACCACCAGATCGACCGCCTCGTCGGGGAGGGGACGGTCGCCACCATCCTCGAAGACGCAGGGCTCGATCCCGCCGAGGTCTGCGCCGTCGTTTCAGGAAAACACCGCCTCGCGGGTATCATCCACGGAAGCCTCGACGTCGACCGGATGGACTACCTGATGCGCGACGCTCACTACACCGGCGCCCCCTACGGGACGGTCGACGCTCACCGGCTGATCCGGAGCACCATCTTCTCCGGATCCGGCATCGCCCTCTCCGAGGGCGGCATCAACGCCGCCGAGTCGCTCCTCATCGCCCGGACGCTGATGCGCCCGGCGGTCTACTTCCATCACGTAAGCCGGATCGCGACGAGCATGTTCGTCCATGCCCTCCGCGAGGAGATACGAAACACTCCAGGCACCGATGCGCACGAACTGATGCGGATGGACGACGCTGTCTGCATGGAGCGGCTGAAGCATTCCTCCACCCCGATCGTCCGCGACCTCGCCCGCCGGGTCTACATCCGCGACCTCTATAAGCGGGCGCTGTACGTCGGCGAAGACCGGGTGAACGCCGCGGCACTCCAGCAAAAGCCCGGCCCCGCCCACGAGCGCGGGATTGCCCGCGAGATCGCCGAGACCGTCGGTGTCGCAGAAGACACTGTCCTCGTCGATATCCCCCCGCTCCCCCGGGCACTCTCGATGGAGGTTCGGGTCAGGAACAGCCATGCGATGGTCGATATCGAGGAAGTCTCCCCCCTCATCAGCACCTTGAACGACACCCGGCGGCAGCAGTGGCGTCTTGGGATCTACACCACACAGGAGCACCGGAGTGCGGTGGAACAGGCGGCGATGGAGATCCTCCGGGTGAAGCGGGCGACAAAACAGGATAAACTCGTAGTGACATAACGTATGGAGAGCGCATGAAAAAAGAGTTCATCATCGGGGTCACCGGGGCAAGCGGGGTCATCTATGCACACCGCCTGCTCGAGGTGCTCTGCGACCACGCAACAGTGCATATCGTCATATCCGATACCGCCCGCCAGATCGCCGGGATCGAGTGCGTCGATCTTGAGGGGTTCGACGCCGTATACGCCGAGAACAGCAACCTTGCAGCCGATATCGCGAGCGGATCGTTTCGCAGCGACGGGATGGCGATCGTGCCCTGCAGCATGAAGACGCTTGCCGCCGTCAGCAACGGTCTTGCCGACAACCTGATCGCCCGGGCGGCGGATGTCTGCCTCAAGGAGAAGCGTCCTCTCCTCCTCCTCCTCCGGGAGATGCCGCTCTCCCGGATTCACTTAAAGAACATGCTTGCGGCCGATGAGGCCGGCGCGACCGTGATGGTCGCAAGTCCCCCTTTCTACCAGCACCCGAAGACGATCGACGATCTCGTCGATATGGTGGTAGCCCGGATGCTCGACCACATGGGGGTCGAACACAACATTGGAACCCGATGGAGCGGATACGATGCGTGAATTTATCAAACTGATGCGGGAGCAGGGGAGAGTCGAGGATATCGAGAGCCCCTGCTCGACCGTCTACGAGGCTCCCCGTATGGCGAGCAGAACGAACAAGATCCTCTTCTTCCACGACCTCGACGGCCACCGAGGGGTGATGAACCTCCTCTCCGATCGGGGTTCGCTTGCGGCGGCGCTCGGCGTGGAAGAACGCGACCTTGTCAGGCACCTCGCTTCCATGACGTACAGCGGCCGCGTGGTGAATGCGGGCAGGTGCGAGGGCGGCGTTGAGCCCGATCTCTCCCGCATCCCGGTCATGAAGCACTTCCCCGGCGATGCCGGGCGCTACTTCACGTCCGGGATCGTCTTCTCGCGCTACGGCGGCGTCGAGAACGCCTCCATCCACCGGATGATGGTGCTTGACGATCACCGGGTCGTTGCCCGCCTGGTGGAAGGACGCCACACCCACACGCTCCTCAAGGCAGCGCTCGCCCGGGGAGAGAGGCTCCCGGTCGCGGTCACTGTCGGGACGCATCCTCTCGTGACGTTCGCCGCCTGCACCCGCGTCCCGGAAGGGAGAGAACTCGCTTACGCCGCTGAACTGATGGGCGGCGAACTTCCCGTCAGGGAATGCGCAAACGGCGTCCGGGTTCCCGATGCCGAGATCGTCCTCGAAGGCTACATCACCGCCGAGAAGGTTGCGGAAGGGCCGTTCGTCGATATCACCGGGACGTACGACCCCGTGCGCCAGCAGCACGTGATCGAGTTCACC
>JAAZGM010000329.1 GCA_012511245.1 Methanomicrobiales archaeon
ACGAACGTGCGATCCTCGGCGCCGTCGGGCGCGAGATCGGGATCAGTATCCTGCGCGGGATGCTCTACCAGAGGCTTGAAGCAGCAAACCGGGAGGCAAACCTCTACCTCGATATCCTCACCCACGACATCCGGAACGCGGATAATGTTGCAAACATCTATGCCGACCTCCTCATCGATGACCTTGAGGGGGAACAGAGAAGATGTGCCCTGAAGCTGAAGGCCGGGATCAAGAAGAGCATCGATATCACTGCAAACGTCGCTACCCTCAGGAAGATCCAGGAAGGACAGACCGGGCTTGTGCGGCAGAACCTGCACGATGTGATCGAGGCAGAGATCACGCACTTCCCCGACCTCTGTATCCGGTACTCCGGACGGCATGTGGAGATCTTCGCCGACGACCTCCTTCCCGAGATCTTCACAAACCTCATCGGCAACGCTGCAAAATACGGTGGGCCGGATGTTGAGGTCATGGTTGCGGTCGATGATCTCGATGACGAGATTGTCGTCGTCACCGTTGCCGACACAGGCCCGGGGGTTTTGGACGACGCAAAAGAGTCGATCTTCTTCCGGTTCGAGCGGGAGGGCGGCCAGCGGGGAAGCCAGGGTCTTGGACTCTCGATCTGCCGGATGCTTGCTGCGCGCTATGGCGGCAGGATCTGGGTCGAGGATCGGGTCCCGGGCCGTCTCACCGAGGGCGCGGCGTTCCGGTTCACCCTTCGGAAAGCCGGGCGCGATCGGGAGGTATGATCATATCTCTCTGACTCCTGTTTTCAGGCTTTTTCCTCCCGGTATACCTGATACAGCCTCTCCTGGAGGAACAATCGGGTTTTATTCCTTCCACAGTAGAGGTTGTACCCATGCATAGGC
This sequence comes from Methanomicrobiales archaeon, assembly GCA_012511245.1. Taxonomy (GTDB): domain Archaea; phylum Halobacteriota; class Methanomicrobia; order Methanomicrobiales; family Methanoculleaceae; genus Methanoculleus. The sequence goes on from JAAZGM010000329.1 coordinate 870, forward strand.
TTCTTCTTCTCTTCTTTGCCGGTATCCTCCTTTCTGCCGGATGCCTCACTGCAAGCCAGCCCCCGGTCGAGGCGGAGGTCGTGTTGATCACCCCGGCGGACGAGAACCCTCTCTTCGGCGGCCCGGCAACGTATACCGGGCTCATCAGCGAGTGGACACCCTGACTCCCGACCAATTACAGCCTGGTGTATGTCGTCATCCCACCCGACAATGCGACGCCGGAGAAGACCGACCTCTGGGAGTGACTACTCCCCTCTTTTATGGGGGGATACCGGTACCCGGCCGGCCTATCCTGAGGGCGTTTGCGATCACCGCAAGCGAGAGCCCCATATCCCCGAACGCCACCGCCATCCAGAGCGTGACCAGCCCGAAGACCGCGAGGGCGGCGATGCCGAGTTTCACCACGATCGCCGTCGCGACGTTCTGCCGGACGACCGAGATCGTCTTCTCCGAGAGGGCGACGAGGTAGGCGACCCGTGCGATATCATCCTCCATCACGACGATATCGGCTGCCTCGATCGCGACGTCTGAGCCGATCGCCCCCATCGCGACCCCGACGTTCGCCCGTGCGAGCGCCGGCGCATCATTCACGCCGTCGCCGACCATCACCACGAGCCCGTAGCGATCCATCAGTTGCTCAACCATCGCCACCTTGTCCTCCGGCAGGAGCCCGGCGTGGCACTCATCGATCCCGATACGGCGGGCGACCGCCTCCCCGACGCGTTCGTTGTCTCCGGTGAGCATCACCGTCCTGATACCTCGTGCCCTGAGAGCCGCAACCGTCCTTTCCGCGTTCTTCCTTACCACATCCGAGAGGGTGATAAGCCCGATCACCCCTGAGGCAGTGCCGACGAGGACGACGGTCTTTCCCTCGCTCTCCAGTCGGTCATGGATCGTTCGCCATGCCCGGTCATCCCTGTCGGCGACGAGCGCCTCATTCCCGAGGAGGTAGGTCTCGCCGCCGATCGTCCC
>JAAZGM010000330.1 GCA_012511245.1 Methanomicrobiales archaeon
CTTCCTCCTCAGAGTGAGCGGAACTGTTCGCCGGGCTCGGGATGCCGAGCCGGGTGAGGAGCCTGCTGAACCGATCGCGATCCTCCGCCGCATCCATGGCGTCGGGCGATGTGCCGAGGATCTTCGTCACAAGACCGAGGCGCGTGATCTCCGCCTCCAGGGGCATGGCAAGGTTCACCGAGTTCTGGCCGCCGAACTGGACCATGACGCCGTAGTAGTCGTCTTTCTTGAGGATGTTCATGACGTCCTCAAGCTGCATCGGCTCAAAGAAGAGCCGATCGGAGGTGTCGGCATCGGTCGAGACCGTCTCAGGATTGTTGTTGACGATATGGACCTCGATCCCCCCTTCCTCGCGCAGCGCCGTCACCGCGTGGACGGTGCAGTAGTCGAACTCGATCCCCTGCCCGATCCTGATCGGGCCGGAGCCGAGGATCAGCACCTTCTTCGCGCCGTTCCAGGTGAGCTCGCACCCTTCCTCCCATGTGGAGTAGAAGTAGGGCGTCGTCGCCGGGAACTCGGCGGCGCAGGTATCCACCATCTTGTAGGTCGGCATTCCGGAGAGCGCCTCGATCTCGGCGGCGGTCTTTCCTGTCAGCGCCCGGAGATCCTCTTCCGAGAAACCGGAGTGCCGGGCTGCCCTGATATCCTCCGGCTCGAACGCAGTCTCGAGTTTCTTCTCAAGATCGACGATGTTCTTGATCTTCTCTAAGAAGAACGGTGCGATCGCCGTGAGCCCGGCAACCTCCTCGACTGTGAACCCCTCACGGAAGGCATCGAAGAGGCACCCGAACCGCTCGTCTGTCGGGGCCGTCAGGATCATCCGGATCTCGCTCTGGTTTGTGTGCCGTTGCATATCGGCATCAAGCGACCGTAGCGCCTTCTTGAACGCCTCTTCGACCGTCCGACCGATCGCCATCACCTCACCGGTGCTCTTCATCGCCGTCGTGAGCGTCCGGTCGGCGAACTTGAACTTGTCAAACGGCCACCTTGGCACCTTCACCACGACGTAGTCGATAGCCGGCTCAAATGATGCCGGGGTGACGCCGGTTGCGGTGTTCATGATCTCATCGAGCCTGAGCCCGATCGCGACCTTTGCCGCAACCCGGGCGATCGGGTAGCCGGTCGCCTTGGATGCGAGCGCCGACGAGCGCGATACCCGGGGGTTCACCTCGATGATCCGGTAATCGCCGTCACGGTAGGCGAACTGGATGTTGCAGCCGCCCTGGACATCGAGCGCCCGGATGATCTTTATCGCGGCGGTCCGGAGCATATCGAACTCGTCGTCCCGCAGGGTGAGGATGGGTGCAACAACGACGCTCTCGCCGGTGTGGATGCCCACCGGGTCGACGTTCTCCATACCGCAGACGATGATGCAGGTATCGGCTGCGTCCCGCATCACCTCGAACTCGATCTCCTTCCACCCGGCAACGCTCTCTTCCACGAGCACCTGATGGATCCGGGAGCGGACGAGGCCAAGTTCGCATATCCGCTGCATATCTTCCGGTGTATGCGCAACGCCTCCGCCCGAGCCGCCCAGGGTGTATGCCGGCCGGATGATCGCCGGGAGACCAACCTCACGGATCGCCTCGTCGACCTGGTTTATGCTCCCGAGGATCATGCTCTTCGGGACGGGTTCGCCGATGGCGTTCATCAGGTCGCGGAACTGCTCGCGATCTTCTCCCCGGTAGATCGCCTCAAGCGGCGTCCCGAGGATCTCCACGCCTTCGAGCGCACCCATCTCCGCGAGTTCCGCGGTCATGTTGAGGCCGGTCTGGCCACCCATACCGCTCAAGATCCCGTCGGGTTTCTCTTTTGCGATGATCTTCGCGATGATCTCGGCCTTCAGAGGCTCGATGTAGATGGTGTCCGCGGTATCGGGGTCGGTCTGGATCGTCGCGGGGTTTGAGTTCACGAGGACGACCTTGACCCCCTCTTCTCGGAGCGCACGGCAGGCCTGCGATCCCGAGAAGTCGAACTCAGCCGCCTGTCCGATCTGGATGGGGCCGGAACCGATGATGAGGACTTTCTTGATGTGAGATTTCTTCGGCATTATAGGATCTCCTTATACACGCGGTCAAAGAAGTGCATCTCCGCATCCCCGGGGCAACCGTGCGCTTCCGGATGGAACTGGACGGAGGTGATAGAGAGATCGTGGTTCTCGAACCCCTCGACGGTGCCGTCGTTCACGTTCCGGTACGAGACCATGCACCCCTCGGGCAGGGTCTCCTCGTCCACCGCAAACCCATGGTTCTGCGTCGTGATGGAGATGCTCCCGTCTCTGTGGCGGACCGGCTGGTTCGTCCCCCTATGCCCGAACTTCATCCTGTAGATCCCGGCGCCGAGAGCGAGAGCGATCACCTGGGTGCCCATACCGATGCCGATGATCGGCACCTCGCCGACAAGGTCGCGGATGCACTGGACGGCGTGCGTCGCCCTCCCCGGGTCGCCGGGGCCGTTGCTGATGAGTATGGCGTCGGGCTTTACCGCCATCACCTCGTCCGACGCGGCGGTGTGCGGGAAGACGTGGATATCTGCACCCCGGCGGCCAAGGCTCCTGAGGATGTGGTGTTTCACCCCGAGATCGATGACGACGATCCGTTTTCCAGAACCGTCTATCCGGTAGGGCGCGGGGCATGAAACGCTCTTGATAAGGTCGATATCGCCTATCGACGGGGCTGCCCGGGCGCGCCATACCGCCTCGTCCTGGTCGTCACTCCCAACGATGAGCGCTGCCCTGAGCGTGCCGGCCGTCCGGATCTTTATCGTCAGACTGCGGGTATCTACGCCCGATATCCCGAGAAGGCCGTTCTCTTCAAAATATTCTGCAACCGATGGCCGTGCAGCGGGCGCGCGCGCGATCTCACGTGCGACGCAGCCCCGCGCACGGACGGCAGGGCTCTCAAAATGTTGAGAATCGACCCCGTAATTCCCGATGAGGGGAAATGTGAACATCAAGATCTGCCCGGCATACCCCGGATCGGTCAATGCCTCCATGTAACCGGTCATCTGCGTCGTGAAGACGAGTTCGCCGGAACATGCCCCTTCAACGCCAAAACCGTCCCCGACAACAGATGTTCCGTCTTCA
>JAAZGM010000007.1 GCA_012511245.1 Methanomicrobiales archaeon
AGAAGAAGAAACCCTGCAAGGAGATGATGAGCGAGGACGAGCTTATCCAGGCGGTGAAGATGGAGACCGCCGGAAAACCCTTCCGCCCGCTCTATACGCCGAGGTTCCTCTCGCAGAAACCCCGGTTTATCTGATTCTCTTTTTTTCGCAAACGTATGTGATGTTCGAGCCTGAGCGGGGCTACCTTCAGGCGTGGCTAACAACGGATGCGCTCTTCAGGCGATGAAGACCCGGGAACGAAGTTCATGCGCTGTCTCCGCTTCCCCATCCCATCATACCGCAAACCTCCGCCACCGACTCACCCCGACAAGGTTTAAGAACCTCGAATACTACTGTCCTCCCGGTGCATGAAGCCATGGATGACGAAGAATACCGCTCCATCATACTGAGTGCCATCGATCGCGAGATCGAGGCATACACCTTCTACCGGATGGTCAGAGAGAAGGTCACGGATGAGAACCTGAAAAGCCTCTTCAACGAGCTCGCTGGAGAAGAGACCAAACACCGAAAGATCCTCGAGGGCTTCCTCACGAGGGAGCCAGAAAAACTCGGATTCGACACGAAACGCGACTACAGAATAGCCCAGACCCTTGAGACGCCGCCGCTCTCGGCCGACCTAAAGCCGCTCGACGGCCTCGTCATCGCGATCAGGAAGGAACTCGACGCCATGCAGATGTACACCCAACTTGCGAGCCTGAGCATCGACCCGGAGCAGATCGAACTCTTCGAGAGCCTTGCCGCGATGGAACGGGGCCACAAGGCGCGCCTCGAGGATATCTACACCAACATGGCGTTCCCGGAAGTCTGGTGAATGCGGAGGTTCACGACTCTCACTCTTTTGCCGCACGGGGGAAAAAGGTGCGACCCCCCCTACATCATCCGACGGCACAGTATGTGCCCCTGAAGAACCAGTTCCGGTAGACGATCGGCGTGATGAGCGTGGTCAGGAGGCTCATCAAGACGATCACCACAAAGATACTCTGGCCGATGAGCCCCGACTCGAGCCCGATCAGGGCGACGATCATCGCCACCTCGCCCCGCGGCGCCATCCCGAACCCAATGATGAGCGAGTCTTCCCGGCAGAACCCCATTATACGGGCGGGAAGACCGCACCCTATGACCTTGGTGGCTATGGCGACGATGGTCAGCGCTGCGAGGAAGAAGAGCATGTCGGGAGTGAGCGCACGGATATCAGCGAGAATACCGAGAGATACGAAGAAGATCGATGCGAAGACGATCTGGAAGTAGTCGGCGCCTTCATAGACACCCTTGCTCTGCCGGAGTTCGACGCCGGCGAGAGCGACTCCGGCGAGAAATGCGCCGATGATACCGGATAAGCCCACAAAATTCGCAAGCATCGCATACAGGAACGCTACCATCATGGCGAATATGAAGACGAACTCCGGATACTTCTGTGCCAGAGGAGTCGCGTCCATCCGCTGGATGGCCTTTCGTATCCCGAAGTAGCCGACGGCGCCGGCAACGGCTATGAACCCCACGGCCTTCGCGAGCAGCAGGACGGACGATACCACCGAGACATCTCCGCCCACCGCAAGATCGGTGGCGATGGCGAGGACGATGAGGGAGAGGACATCGTCGATGACTGCAGCACCGATGATCGCCCGTGCCGCCCCGGTCTGGAGGACGCCGATCTCCTTGAGGACGTTCGCCGTGATGGCGATACTCGTCGCGGTCAGCGCCGTGCCGATGAAGACCGCGCTTGCGAAGTCGAGCCCGAAGAAGAGGGCGGTGGCGTAACCGCCTATCCACGGTACGATGACACCGGCAAGGCCGATGACACCGTAGCGCGGGTCGAGGATATCCCTGATATTGAACTCAAAGCCGATGACGAAGAGGAGGATGATCGCCCCGAGATGCGCCAGGCTCGCGACGAAGTCCGTGTAGGTGATCAGGCCGAGCACACTTGGGCCGACCAGAACCCCCACGAGGATTGCCCCGATCGTCGCCGACTGGTTGATCCGGGATGCCAGGAGGTACCCGGCGAGGGCAAGGAAGAGGAGGAGGCTCATCTGGAACTCGATCGACAGGGCAGCACTTTCCATAGTTATCCCTGATCTGGGAAGGGAGGCCTTAAGAGATCTTTGTAATACATGTGGGTTGCAGGGCGGGGGAGAACAACAGTTGTGTCCGAACTCGGTCCTGCCGGGCTCCTCTTCTACGACGACCCTGGTGTGGCCGAGATTGGGCTCGGGTTCGTGAACCCACCCTACCGGACAAAACCGCTCCTCCCGGCATACCGGGCCGTATCCCCGGCAGCCTCCTCGATCCGGATGAGCTGGTTGTACTTCTCGACCCGCTCACCCCGGGCCGGTGCACCGGTCTTGAGGTGGCCGGTCTGCATCGCGACGGCGAAGTCGGCGATGAATGTATCGACGGTCTCGCCGCTCCGGTGGGAGACCATCGCGCCCCAGTGCTGCTCCTGTGCCAGGCGCACCGCGGCGATCGTCTCGGTCACCGTCCCGATCTGGTTGGGCTTGATCAGGACGGCGTTCGCGGCTCCCTTCCTTATGCCCAGTTCGATCCGCTCGACATTCGTGACGAAGAGATCGTCGCCGACGAGTTCCACCTGATCCCCGATCGTTTTGGTCAGCAGCCGCCAGCCGTCCCAGTCGTCCTCGGCAAGGCCATCCTCGATGACGATGATCGGGTACGCCGCGACAAGGTC
>JAAZGM010000331.1 GCA_012511245.1 Methanomicrobiales archaeon
ACCGGGAGGTCTGCACGCCCGACTTCGAGAACCTTGAACTCTTCACGATGAAGTCCGGCGAAGGGATCATCGGGGAGATGTACGTCTTCGAGGACAAGGGCGGGAGGAAGATGACGCTCCGGCCGGAGGTGACCGCAGCGGTGCTCCGGATGTACGTCAACGAGGGCAAGGTGCTCCCGAAACCGATCCGCTGGTGCTACTACGCTGACTGTTTCCGCTACGAACGCCCCCAGAAAGGCCGTTACCGGCAGTTCTGGCAGTTCGGCGTCGAACTCATCGGGGCGGACACCCCGTCAGCCGATGCCGAGGTGGTCATGCTCGCCGATGATGTGCTCCGGTCGACCGGCGTCACGTTCGACCTCCATGTCGGTCACCTCGCGCCGATGAAACACCTCCTCGCCGACCTCGCGCCCGGCGACCAGCGGGCGATCATGGCGTACCTCGACAAGCACGACCCAGAGGGGCTCGAGGCGGCGCTCGTCGAGAAGGGCCTCACCCACCTCGCCGACCCCCTCGCAGCGCTCAGAGAGTGCCGCACCGTCTCCGAGGTCTTTGAGATCGCGGGCGATGTCCCCGAACGCGCGCGGATCGAGGAGACGTTCGCGCTCCTCGACGCCCAGGGGATCGACTACCGGCCGGACTTCGGGATCGCCCGGGGGCTCGACTACTACACCGGGATGGTCTTTGAGGGGTTCGCGAGGAACCTTGGCGCAGAGAACCAGATCGTCGGCGGCGGCGCCTACCGGCTCGCCCACCTCTTCGGCGGCGATGACGTCGCATCCTGTGGGTTTGCTATCGGCTTTGACCGGATCATGGTCTCGATCGGGGACTTTGAACTCACGCACGAACCCGTCGTCGGCGTCGTCTGTACGCCTGATGCCCGGGCGCGGGCGCTCGAGGTCGCCCGGGCCTTCCGGGAAGCAGGGTTCCGGGCCGAGGCCGACCTCATGGGGCGGGGGATGGGTGCCCAGGTCTCCCACGCCGCAAAGACCGCCGACTTCGCCGTGGTTCTCGGGAAACGCGAGACCGAGGCGGGGACGGTGACCCTCAAGAACCTCCACTCTGGCGAGCAACAGGAGAGGAGCCTTGAAGATGCCATCGCTGAGGTAGCGCGGCATGGTGCTTGCTGAAGACCTGGCGAAACAGCAGCGGAGTATCAGCATCGCGGAGTTCTTCGAGAAGAACAAGCACCTTCTCGGGTTCGATTCCCCGACGCGGGGGATCATCACCACCATCAAGGAAGCGGTCGATAACGCCCTCGACGCCTGCGAGGAGGCGGAGGTCCTCCCTGACATCTTCGTCGGCATCAAGAAGGTCGACGCCGAGGTCTACCGGATAACGGTCGAGGACAACGGCCCCGGCATCGTGCCGGAGAACGTCCCCCTGGTCTTTGGAAAACTCCTCTACGGCTCCCGGTTCCACCAGATCCGGCAGAGCCGCGGGCAGCAGGGTATCGGGATCTCGGCGGCGGTGCTGTATGCCCAGCTCACCACCGGCATCCCGACCCGGGTCGTCTCGCGGACGGGAGCGAAGGTAAGCGCACACCAGTTCGAGCTGATGATCAAGACCGAGACGAACGAGCCGGAGATCGTCAGCTATGAAGAGATCGACTGGGACCGGACGCACGGGACACGGATCGATATCCAGTTCAAGAGCACCCTCGCCGCGAAGAAGCGTCTGGTGGACTACCTCCGCCTGACGGCGATCGTCAATCCGCACGCCCGGATAACGGCCGATATCGACGGCGAGGTGACGGTGTTCGAGCGGGTCTCGGGCGAGGTCCCGCCGTGCCCGAAACCCATCCTCCCCCACCCGCACGGTATCGAGTTCGGGGCGTTGAAGCGGATCGCAGCGGCGAGCACCGGGACCATCGAGGAGTTTCTCATCGGCAGTTTCTCCCGTGTCGGAAAGAAGACCGCAGATGAGATGATCGCGCTCGCAAAACTCAAACCCTCACGAAAGGTGAGCCGGCTTGATGCCGATGACCTCAAAAGACTCCTCGACGCCATGCAGGCCGTGAAGGTCCCGGCCCCGCCGGCGCAGCAGTGCCTCTCCCCCATCGGGGAGGACCTGATCTGCCGGGGGCTTGAGAAGGAGATCCAGCTCGACTTCGTCAAGGCCCGCACCCGGCCGA
>JAAZGM010000332.1 GCA_012511245.1 Methanomicrobiales archaeon
GAGCATGCCATCGATCACCTCCCGCTCGATGAGATCGACATCCTCTTCATCGAGAATGTCGGCAACATGATCTGCCCAACCGACTTCCGGTTGGGTGCCGAGAAGAGGATCGTCGTCATCAGCGCGACAGAAGGGGATGATGTCGTGAACAAACACCCGATGATGTTTCGCGGCAGCAACATCGGCGTCATCAACAAAGTTGACCTCGCCGGGTTCGTCGGCGCCGATCTTGACCGGATGGAGGCGGATATGCGCCGCTACAACCCCGAGATGAAGATCTTCCGGACGAACATGAAGACCGGGGAAGGGCTGAACGAACTGCTGGACGCGATCCTCGCGTGATCAGCAGGGTTAAATATTCAGGCCTCGAATAGTCATAGCACTTTAACGAGAGATTGCTACCCCCTGAAGGGTACTGCGTCCTCAACAGAGTATTTCGGTGGTCACATGCAGTGGCAAGGAAGATCAGTACGGAAGCCATCGGGCGGACGCTACCACACCTCCCAGGGCAAGAAGCGAACGGAGATCGGAAGAGCTCCGGCAGAGACGCACATCGGTGAAGAACGCAAGAGAGTTATCCGCACCTTCGGCGGCAACCAGAAGGTCAGGGCACTCCGGCTGGACTACGCAACAGTCTCAAACCCCACAACCGGCGAGACCAGAAAGGCGAAGATCGAGGCGGTCGAAGCGAACAGCGCCGACCCGAACTTCGTCCGGCGAAAACTCCTGACAAAGGGCGCCATCATCAAGACCGAGATGGGGAGCGCACGGATCGTCAGCAGGCCCGGCCAGGACGGTGTCGTCAACGCCGTCCTGCTCGTATAATATCCTCTCCCTTCTTTTACAGCTCCTTACCTCAGGATTAACAGCACCGGATAGCAGATCGCCCCCCCCATTTCCGGTAACCCACCAGGCGCGCGGCTGTTCCAATGCTCATTCACCTGGAACACCTGCAGAACAGTGAAAGGCACATAGAGATCATATCGCCGTCACGCTCCCGCTGAGTTCGGCACGGGCGGGACCACCTGAAAGGTAGCGCTCAAGCGCCTCGATCGCCGTGATATCGAGATCCGTCCGGTCCGTCCCGTACTCCTGCGGCACACCCTGGCCGGTGATGAACGCCACATGGTAGACAGCGTCCGGGTCAAGCCTCCGCCCGCCGGCAAAGAGTTCCTGGATCCGGAACCCTGCCGGGTTCTCTATCTTACAGTAGAGGCTGACACCCATGCACCGCTTCACATAGCCGCCCATCTGCCGGTAGGGATCGCACGAGAACGTCCGTTCCAGGTTCTCTTCCATCATCACCCTGAGTTCCCGGCCGACGATCTCGACCGTCGAGACAGGAGGGTTCACCGGTATGATGTTCCAGAGATCGTTCATCGTGACCGGGCCGGGCGGCACCGGGGCGCCATAACGCCACCCGTTCGAGAACGCCATCTCTGAACCTGTGGCATCGATGAGCGCCTGCAGGAGAAGGTTGTCCATCGTGGCCTCAAGAACCGTGTTCCGGTTAAGGCCTGTCCGGGTCTCCCCGACGACCCGGGAGAGGTACTCACGATGGGGCTCCATGATCCCCTCGATCATCTCTTCGACCTCCAGGTGAGGTGGGATCTCCTCGCCGACGGTGATGAGATCGTGGTCGAACCTCTTCACCCGCCGGTTCTCGACCTCCAGATCAAGCCGCCCGAGGAAGGAACCGTGGCAACCCGACTGGATGATGACGGTATCGTTCACGACCGCCGGTTCGAAGAGGCGGTTGTGGGTATGCCCCGAGAGGAGGATATCGATCCCATCCGTCTCGCGGGCGAGCCTCGCCTCCTGTGGAAAACCGAGGTGCGAGACAACCACGACGAGATCCACCCCCTCCTCCTCGCGGAGATGGGCGATATGACCGGGGAGTTCGGTGTCGCCGAGCGAGAAGTGGATCCCCTCCGAGAAAGAATCCGGCATCACCTTGTCGACGATCGTGGCAGCGATGCCGATGACACCCACCATGAGATCGTCGGTCTCACAGACGGTGTAAGGAGGGAAGACCGGGTCACCGGTCGCGTCGTCGTAGCAGTTCTCGGCAAGGACGGGGTAGTCGAGCCCCTTCGCCACGTTCTGGAACTGATCTGGCCCGTAGGCGAACTCCCAGTGAGCGGTCATGGCATCGAAACCAAGGGCGTTCAGGACTGGAACGAGCGCCTCGCCCTCCGATTGAACGGCAGGATAGGTCCCGTGGATGGTGTCGCCGCAGTCGAACGCAAGCACCCGGCCTGGCCGCTCATCGCGGGCATCCCTGATGAGAGAAGCGATCCGGGCATACCCGCCCACCGTCCGGTAGACAGGAGACCCGGCGGTATAGAAAAGTTCCGGGTGTGGTTCCAGGTAACCATGCGAATCGTTCATCTGCAGGATCGTGAGGTGGGCGGCCATGGGGGCAGGGAGGGGGAGATCTGCAGAAATATGTTTGCACCACCAGAGGGATCAGATCCTTTTTACGTCCAGCAAACCTCAATCCTAGTGATGCGCAGGATATACCACCGTTTCCCCCAATCCATCGATCTCGACTTTGAACTCAACCGGCCGTTCCGGGAAGTCCTTGCCTGTCTGGCCCGGATGCACGATACCCACACCACCGCCCGGGGTGCTGATGGGCTCGTCAAGGAGCGGATACTTGTTCAGATCGCAGATGGGCGGACGCAGTTTCTCGACATGAGCGACCTCTCACCGCTCGGCGGAGATATCACCGAGATGGCGGACTTCCGGATCGATCTCCAGAAGACGCTGCTCACCCCGGAAAAAAAGCTCCCGGTCTCGGACAACACCTTCTTCCTCCGGATCGCAGATAAGGGTGCGATGACGGAGTGCTACATCGCAAAAGAGGGGAGAGGAGACCTGGACGCAATAGACCTGCGAAATATACTCAAAGGTGCCTGCAAGTGAGCGTCAGGATTGCGGTCGCTGCGCCGTTCAAACACATGCGCAAAGATCGGCTGCAGAGGAGCGAGTTCGTCTTCTACATCGCTATCGACCGGAAGTGGATGAA
>JAAZGM010000333.1 GCA_012511245.1 Methanomicrobiales archaeon
GGCTTTGTTCTCGTTGAGGGCAGTCCCGGCGATGACTACGAGACCTCTCGTTCGGCCTTTGAAATCAGGGCATCTTTGCCGGGCAACGCGCACCCCGCCGTTCTGTCATACGCCCCACACCGATCCTCCGGGCGTGACCTGCCGCATCTGGCCAGGCTCTCATCGGACTACCGGGGGGCGCTGGTGTGTGCGCCTGACATGAGAGTGAAGGGCCTCGAGCGTGAGGTATTGCCTGCCGCAGAATGGGCATATGAACTCGCCCCTCTCGACGGGAAACCCGGGGGCCCTTCGCTCCTGAGGCGGATCGTCCGTCACCCTCCCCTCCCTTCTGCGATCTCCTCGATTGTCCGTCCCGAGATGACCGATCGGGGCTCCGCCGCGACCGGATCCCTGCCGGGGTCGGCCTCCATATCGTCCATCTTCACGAGCAGCCAGGCCTCACCCTTCCCGGTCCTGAAACGGGTGAGGGCATATCCGCCACGGAGTTTCTCCCCATCCAGCCGGAACGACAGATGGCCGTTCTGGATGGCCTCGGCGATCCCGGTCCTCTCCCCGGCCTTCTCGGTGAGGTTCTGGTAGGTCCCCCGGTCCCAGACGATGACTGCCCCGGCCCCATAACTCCCTTCCGGGATGAAGCCCTCAAAGTCGGCGTAGTCGAGCGGGTGGTCCTCCGTCGGCACGGCGAGGCGTTTCTCCTTCGGGTTCATTGACGGCCCTTTTGGGACCGCCCAGGACTTCAGCACTCCATCGGCCTCCAGGCGGAAGTCGTAGTGGAGCGTGGTCGCTGCGTGTTTCTGGATGACAAAACGTGGGCGGACAGCGGCCGCACCCTGCTCTCCGTGCGGTTCCGGTGTCCGGGAAAAATCTCTTCTGTTGTGATACTCTTCAAGTCTGCCGTGGCTGGCCATACCAGAACTCCGGCGTGGCACCGGATAAGGGTTTTCCCGGCCTAGAGGTTCCGTTCCGACGCGGGCACGATCCGGATGTTCATCTTATCCGAGCCGATGATCAGGATCCCCTCCCCCGGCTGGAAGTTGAGGAGATCCTTCTCGCTCACCTCGAAGAACCGGGCGTTTTCCTGCGCTTGTTTCTTGTTCTCGGAACGCATGCAGAACTTCACGGCGATGTTTGCAAGGATCTCTTCGTTGAAATGGGCGATCAACTGCGACGCGAGGATCAACGAGACGCCGAACTTTCGCATCTCGGTCGCATACTTGTTCAGGACAGCCTTGATCGCTGTCTTCGAACTGCTCTTCTGGCTCACCAGGAGTTTAGCCTCGTCGACGATAACAAACAGCCGGAACTTCGCCCGTTCATCATCTGTTCCACGCGGGATCTCGCCCATAGCCTGGAGGCTGTAGTAGATCCGCCGCAGGAAGAGATCCGCAAAGAGGTAGCGCAGGTTCTCGGGGAGGGCGTTTAAGTTGATGTGGGTGATCCCACCGGAGAGGAGCGTTGGGATCGATATCTTCTCTTCGCCTGAGAAGAGTTTGTAGTCGAAGATGTCCTCGAGATAGGCCGGGATCGCCTCATCCTCGCAGTTCATGATCTCGTCCTCGATATCGTCGAAGTCGAGCACCCGCGTCCAGGTTCCGGTATTCCCGGTGATCCCTGACATCCGGTAGCAATCCTTGATGATGTTCTTGATCTTCCTCCTCTGCTGGATGCCGAGCGTCGGGAAGTTGATCGATATGGCGTCGACGAAGTCCGAGGTCGCCCGGAGCGGGGTGATCTCGTCGATATCGGGATCGAGCTCCAGCGGGTTGAAATAATACTCGCCGCCCTCGCGGATCTTGTACGACCGGATCTCCCCGCTGCTCGCGGCCATATCTCCGTGGAAGTCGATCAAGATGACCGGCATCGCCTCTGCCGCAAGTTCGGTTGCGATGCACCGGATCGTCTCGGTCTTGCCGGCGCCTGAACCGCCGATGATGATCATGTGGCCGTTGTTGAGCTGGCCGGGCGACCAGTCGACCCGCTGTCCATCCGTGGCCGGGCCGAGGTAGATATCGAGTCCTCCGGGACGGGAGGGTTTCGCCGCCTGAACCGGGACAGGGGGGACGACCCGGCGGACGGGGGCGGGTTTCGGCACGGGAGGGAGGGGTTTTTCTTCGGGTTCTTCCTCGACCTCGCCCGCGAAGGGGATCACACCCCACTCTTCTTCATCCATATCCTCCTCCGGAGTTCCTTCGGGGGAGGGGGGGATCGCGACCGTTTCCGCATCGGGAGCGGTGCGGGGTTCTTCGCGGGGAGGGAGAGGATCCGTGACCGGGGTCGGCCGGTCGATGACGATCTTTGCGGCGACATCGGCGATCAGCTCCCGCCCGAGATCGCGCAGATGCATATCGTAGAGGTTCCGGTCCCTGACGATGAACCGGGCGAGATCGACCCCGTCCTCCTCGTGCACCCCTTCGAGGAGGTAGATCGCATCGGAAAGCAGGGAGAGCACCCGCGCAAGCTCGCGGCGGAGGGCCAGCGATGCCTGGATGCGATCGTAGTCCTCACCGCAGGAGAGGTATCGCAGGACGGTGAACGTTGAGTAGAACGATTCAAGGAGCATATCGTAGTGCTCCCGGGCGGCAGGGTCGATCCGTTCGAGCATCCCTTTGAGGATGTAGGCGAACTCCGGCGGAAAAGTATAGACGACACCGAGCGCCCTGGAGCTGTCGAGGTCATGGGCGTAGGCAAGGACTGCGCACCCGGCAGCCTTGAGCCGCGCGGCAAACCGCTCACACTCGGTGAAGAGGCGGGGGCTGTTGTTGAGGAGGAAACCGATGAATGTCTCTTCGGTGCGGGGAAGCGTGGAGGGAAAGGTCTTATTGATATAGGATCCCCGCACTGTTCCCGCGAGCAGGGCGGGGACGATCTCGTGGATATCCCGGGCCAGCGCTCCGATGTCCAGCGCCTGGAGCCGCGCCTCCATCAGCGGCCGGGCTATCACTTCTCCTGATGGTGTCACGTTGATCACTGTCGTGCCATGCCAGGAGGTGGATTCGATGAACCCGACCTCGGTAAGGGCAAAGAGCGGGCCGGATGTGTAGGCATAACAGCTCTGTTCGACCACACCCATCCCATCTCCCCGGGACGAGGTGCTGTTTCGGGCGATGTAGATGTAGAGGAGCGTCTCGATGATGTCGCGGATCTCCTGCTGCCGGAAGTCCCGCAGGTAGTCGGTGACAGCAGGGGGGAGCGACTCCACCAGGGCTGGAATCGCGGTATCGGGGTAGCCCATCGCATTCAGTACTGTGATAAGGTCTGTTGACACGGGTTCACCTGAGGATCTGTTCTCGGGGGAGCCGGACCCTCCCGGGCTCTTCTGACAGGTGAGTGGGGGAGGTCTCGGCACGGTGCCGCTTCAGGAAAGCGGGGGATGGAAGATGACCTGCCCGGGAATCGGCCAGGTTATCTGTAACCCTGAGGATTCCCGGAATTTTTTTCATTCCGCGTTATTCTTTGATTTCTGAAGTGAAGAGGTTTATGCCTTCACCGGCACATCTGCCCGGGTCTGGTGTCCGTCTGTTCAGCATACCGTCGAGGGAAACAGAGGGATCGGATATCCCTGCACCCGGAAAAATGCCGACGAGAGGGAGAGGGCACCGGGCGGTATCACCCGGCAACACTCCCGAAATCGCCGAAAAGCTGTTCAAAAAGGGGAACTCATCACATGTGGGTATTATTATATTATTTAGATTATATATTCTGACTGGAGTGTATGCCGATGACGACCCTGACCGAACGGCAACGGGTAGCAATCCTGATGGTTCTCCTTGCTACATCAGTCTTCCTGACCTATTACTTCCACACAGTCCTGATGCTCGGAACGGTCTTCTCACACTTCTTCTACATCCCGATCATCCTGACCGCGCTCTGGTGGGAGAGGAAAAGCATACCGGTCGCCCTCTTCCTCGGGGGTCTCGTCGTTGCAAGCAGCCTCTTTTACCGGCCGGATATCCTGACATTGAACGATTATGGGCGCGCCCTGATGTTCATCGTCATCGCTTTCGTCGTCGCCTCTCTCTCTGAGCAGATCAAAAAAGAGAGGCGGGAGGTCGAGAAAGAGAGGGATCTCATCCGACACTACCTTGACGTGGCAGGGGGTCTCGTCGCCGTCATCAACGCCGATCATACCATCCGGCTCATCAACCGCCGTGGATGCGAACTGCTCGGCTATCGCGAGGAGGAACTGATCGGGAGGGACTGGTTCACAACCGTTGTCCCGGAATCATTCCGGACCGCCCGGCAGCAGATCTTCGATGGTGAGATCACCAGGGGCACCGCCTTCCCGGGCATACGGGAGAACCCGGTCATCACACAGGACGGGAGGGAGTGCATCCTTGCATGGCAGGATACGGTGCTCACCGGCGACGACGGCAGACCGATCGGGATCATCGGTTCAGGATCCGATATCACCGAACATATCAGGGCGGAAGAGAAACTGCGGGCAGCCCACGAGGAGGCAAACCTCTACCTTGACATCATGGGGCACGACATCAACAACGCAAACACCGTCGCTCTCGGCTACACCGACTTGCTTGCCGAGGTGCTGGAGGGGAGGGAACGCCAGATGGCCCTGAAACTCAGGGGCGGGATAAGCCGGAGTATCGAGATCATCCAGAACGTCGCGACACTCAGGCGGCTGCACTCCTGTGAGACGGTGACACGGCCGGTCGATCTCGACGCTGTCATCAGGGCGGGGATCGCACACCACCCCGATCTCCGGATCACCTACGAGGGAGGGCCTGTCGAGGTCATGGCCGACGACCTCCTCCCGGAGGTCTTTGCGAACCTCATCGGCAACGCGGAGAAGTTCGGGGAACCAGACGTTGAGATCATTATCCGGGTTGTGGAGGTGAACGGGGTGATCGAGGTCTCGGTCGAGGATACCGGGCCGGGTGTGCCGGATCTGGTAAAACCTCTTCTCTTCACCCGTTTCACGCGGAGCACGAACAACCGGAGCGGAAAAGGGCTCGGGCTCTATATCACGAAGATGCTCATATCACGCTACGGCGGGCGGATCCGGGTCGAGGACCGGGTGCCGGGGCAGCCCGGAGAGGGAGCGGTGTTCCGGTTCACCCTGCTCCGTTCCGGCGTGCCGCGGAGGATGCAGCCGACCGTAAACCGGTTGATCACCGCCAGACCCTGACCGGGTCGATGGCGGCGTCGATGATCAGGTCGAAGGCAAAGGTATCGAGCCAGCCCGCTTTCTCAAACATCTGCATGAAACAGATGCCCACGATCTTTGCACCGGGATGGGCGTCAACAACCTCCTGCACCGCCTCTTTCGTGACCGGGACGCCCGGCATCGCAAGCCCGCCCATCAGGACGATCACCTTCGGGTCGATGCGGGCGGGCGTATCGGCGGCCTGCATACCGACGCCCTCGGTGAGGCGGAGCACCTTTGTCGCCGTCTCATCCACGTACGGCACGTAGACCTGCTCGACGGGGAGATCCCGGACGGCAAACCCCAGGAGCTCGATGAAGGGGGTGCAGGTGCCGGGACAGCCGTAGTAGGCGATCTGATCGCCCGGGGCAAGCCCGACCTCGCGAAGGTAGGCCTTGAACGGGCGGAGCATCCCCGGGACGCCGGAAAGTTGTTCTTTTAGTTCCATGAGAGTTCTGTTGCCCCGGGGGCATATACGGTTTCCGGATGCGGCCGATCCCTACAGCACCCCGCACCCGGAGAGGCGATAGAGCTTCAGAACCCGTTCAGCCGCCTCCTCCGATACCGCTTCCCGGATATGGGCGGCGACGGTCTCGATATCCTCTTCCGGCATGCATCCGAGGTCTTCGCGGCCGGCAAGGATCTGACCGGCGAGATACTCCCAGTCCTCACCCGAGAGTCTGGCGACCCGTTCAGCAAAATCCTCTTCATCCTCTGCGATGTGGTTAGAGACCGGCGGGAGGATCGAGTGGAATTCGTGGCCTGACTCCGGGCAGAGGACACCGCTGTACTCGGGGGCGAGTTTTCGGAGGATTGCAAAATCCTTCTCATCGAATGTGCGTGCCATGATTTCTATCCAGGTATGGGAGGGGTCTTTCGGGGAAAAAGTGTTCGGCAGCTACGACTCCGAGAGGAGTTTTCCCGCCCGGGCGATGCTCTCGGTCTCGAGTTCCTCAAAGAAGATGGTGACCACCTGCGGGTCTACACCGAACGTCTTTGTGACCGCAGTGGTGATCTCGTCGGCGAGTGTCCGTTTCTGTTCAAATGTCCGTCCTTTTGCCATACGAATGGTTATAACCGGCATGATCGCTCAGATCAAGGTTGGGTGGGGCGGTATTTATCCCTGCGGGAATGTGCCGTGAGGCTGCACGGTATTCTCCGGCCATCCGCGCCGATGCGGGTGCACCGGGAAGAGGGAAGTAGATCGGTGGGGGTCCAGAGCCCGGGATATATTCATTACCCTGCAAACCCTCTGGGTCTTTCGGTGGTGCAACGGGTGAGCGTCGGGAAGAAGAAATACCTGAAGACCGGCGATGCGTTCGGGAACTGGCTCACGGATATCCTCGCCGATCGGTTGAACGGCTGGCACGGGAAGATCCGGGTCCATCGGACAGGGCCGGCATCCCACGTCGTCTGCCGCTACGAGTTTCCCGGGACCGATCTGCGTGTGGTCGGAAAATTCTTCGGCGCGCCGACCGGCGCAAAGACCCGCTACAACACGGATGCAGCGATGAAAAACGAGTTTTCGAGGCTCCGGTATGTATCCGGCTGGATCCGCGTCCCCCACGCCATCGCCACAAACAGCCAATTCCAGTCCGTTCTGGTGACCGAGTATGTCCCCGGCCCGACTGCGCGAGAACTCCTCGATTCGGGAGTATCCCTGTACGAGCCCCTGACCGGTATCGCGCACCTGCTCCGCCGGCTCCACGACAGCACGCGGACTTCCTGCAAACGGGAGAGGGATTTTGCCTACTTCCATGCGGTTCTCGATCAGAACAGCCTTTCTGGCTCCCGGAGAAAGCGGTTCAACCGCCTGCTCGGGGCGTGGTGGCACAGCACGAGGCTCGGCCAGGAGGGGTGCATGGTCCATGGCGATGCAGCGCTCGCAAACTACCTCTTCAACAGCGAGACCTGTGCAATCGACTTCGAAGGAGCCCGGAACCACACCCACCCGATCCGCGATCTCGGCATCCTTGCCGCTGAACTCCGGGCATCGGGGAAGAACCTCTCGACGGCCGAAGACTACATCGGCCACCTGCTCTGGCAGTACAGCCGCGGTGAGGAAGAGTTCCGGCGGCATACCGATGTTCTCCCCTTCTTCATGGCGCTCGGCTACCTCAGGATCGCGCGGCTCCCCTGGCGGGTTGCGGAACGCGACTGGCTGCTCATGGAGGCGGAGGCGTGTCTCGGCTCGATCCACCGGTAGGGGGGGTTCTCTTCGACTGCTACGGGACACTCATCGATATCCTGACCGACGAGCGCGACATCGCAACGTACCGATACCTCTCGCGCTGGCTGGTCTACCAGGGGGTCGGGGTCGCCCCGGAGAACCTGCGGGATCTCTACACCAGCCGGGTCAGGGAGGCCCTCGATCTGACCGGGGAAACCTACCCGGAGGTCCGGGTCGAGGATGTCTTTAGCGGCATCTGCACCGAATATGCCCTCTGGAATATCGATACCGTCCGGCTCGGCATCGAGGCCGCACGGGCGTTCAGAGCGGCGTCGATCCGGCGCCTCGGCATCATCGAGAAGAGCAAAAAACTGCTCGATCTCCTCTCGACGAAGAAGATCGGGGTTGTCTCGAACGGACAGCGGGTCTTCTCGGAGTGCGAGATGCGGGCGCTCGGCCTCTACAACCAGTCCGGCTTCGTCATCTTCTCTTCAGACCTCGGTTACCAGAAACCGGATGCCCGGATATATGCGGCGGCGCTCGGGAAGATGGAACTCCCCGCCCGGGACGTCCTCTTCATCGGGGACAACAC
>JAAZGM010000334.1 GCA_012511245.1 Methanomicrobiales archaeon
AGATTGCCCATATGGCAGAGAGGTTTGACGGCTCATCGTATCAGGCTTACCCAGATCGTCTTCGATGCACGGGAATCCAGTCAACCTGCATTTCCAAAAACCCGTCGCGCGGCAATACACAAGATAGATTTAATAAATTAAAAACTACTTTACTTAACAGAGAATGTCCAGAATCAGGTTGATTGCGATCCCGATACTCGTCTGCGCCCTTCTTGCCAGCATGGTCCTTGCCGTTGCCATCGGACCGACCAGCGTCTCGATTGCATCACTCTTCGGTTCAGATACGGCCGGGATGATCATCCGCGACGTCAGGCTTCCACGGGTGATCGCCGCAGCGCTGGTCGGTTGTGCGCTTGCCGTGGCGGGCACAGCCATGCAGGGATTGTTTCGAAACTCCATGGCGGATCCCTACATCATCGGTACGTCAACCGGCGGATCCCTCGGGGCCACGCTCTCCATCATCTTCTTTGCAGGTGCGGGTCTGCCGGTTTTCGCATTCACCGGGGCGGCAATCACCACGTTTGCCGTCTACACCATCGCCCGCCAGGGCGGGAAGATTCCGGTCGAGACGCTCCTGCTCTCCGGCGTTGCCCTTTCGATGCTTCTCTCCGCGTTTCTCTCGTTTCTCATGTATACCGCCGGGCGGAGCCTGCACCAGATTATGTTCTGGCTGATGGGAGGGTTCTGGAATGTCGCATGGGACGACGTCTATATCGCCATCCTCATCCCGATCGGATGCGTGGCTATTTACCTCTATGCACGCGACATCAACATCATATCGCTCGGAGAAGAGGACGCGATCCATCTCGGGGTGAACGTCGAACGATTAAAGCAGATCCTCCTCTTTGCAAGCGCTTTCCTGGCAGGCATAGCGGTCTCTATCGCAGGGGCGATCGGGTTCATCGGCCTGATCACTCCCCACGTGATGCGCCTGATCGTCGGGCCCGACCATCGCATCCTCTTCCCTGCAGCCGCTCTTGCAGGCGGGGTCCTCCTCGTCTGGTCCGATACGCTCGCAAGGACGCTTGCTAACGACATGCCGGTCGGGATCATCACCGCCTGCTTCGGCGCGCCATTCTTTATTTACCTGTTACGGAGCCGGATGAAAACATGAAACCGGTCAACGTCATCGATATCGACGTCTCTTACGGCGCAAAGAAGATTCTTGAGGCGATCTCGTTCTACGCAGACAGGGGCGAGATCCTCGGGATCATCGGACCGAACGGGTCGGGAAAGACGACCCTGCTCAAAGCGATGAGCCGGATCGTCGCTCCGGATTCCGGGGAAGTCCGTCTCTCCGAGAAGGAGCTGGGAACCTTCGGTTTCCGGGATCTGGCGCAGCAGGTCGCCGTCGTGCCGCAGGATATCTCGATCAATTTTGCGTATACCGTTCGCGAGATCGTCATGATGGGGCGACACCCCTACATAGGAAGGTTCGCCTCCGAGACATCGGGGGACCTGGAGATCTGCGACCGTGCCATGCGCCTTGCAAACGTCACTCACCTCGCAGACTCGTCGGTCCATGAGATCAGTGGGGGTGAACGACAGCGGGTGCTCATCGCACGAGCACTCGCGCAGGAACCAAAGATCTTGCTGCTCGACGAAGCGACCTCGAACCTCGATATCAGTCACCAGATCGAGATCTTAAACCTCATCAAGGGCCTGACGGGAACCATCACCGTGCTGAGTGTCTTCCATGATCTCAATCTGGCGGCATACTACTGCGACCGCCTGATCATGCTCAAGGACCGAAAGATCTACGCCGCAGGTCCGCCGGGGGATGTCCTGACCCGGGAGACGCTCAACGCGGTCTACGGGATCGATGCGCTGGTAAAACCCCATCCGCTGACAGGAAAGCCGTATATTCTCCCGACATACGAATACGCCGCAAAACACCAGCCGGAACGGGGCGTGCACGTCATCTGCGGCGGCGGCACAGGATCCGATCTCCTCTACGCCCTCCACAGGGAAGGGTTCCGGGTGAGCACGGGTGTGCTTGCCGTCTTTGATACCGATCATGCAACCGCAATGGCGCTGAATATCCCCTGCGTCACCGAGGCGCCGTTCAGCGCGATCTCACCCGAAGCACGCGAAGAGCTCGGGCGGTGCATCGATGCTGCGGATGCCGTCGTTGTCACGGCAATGCCCATCGGAAAGGGGAACATCGACAATATCAGGATGCTGAAACATCTGACCGGCAAACCGATCATCATCTTTTCGGAGAAGAGCGGAAACAGGATCGAAGATCACTCGGGCGGTGAAGCAACCGAGATCCTCGGGAACCTTGAAGAGGCCGGCGCGGAACGAGTAGACGATATCACCGCGCTCGTGAACCTGCTAAAAAGGCCGCACCGGGGTTTTCAGGGAGACGGACCTCTCCGGGATGGGGAGAGACCGCAATAGGCTCGTTGACGAGAACCCTGGCAGCGATATTGTTGCTTGCATTCAGATCGCCGTTCCCGGCATGTCCGCACGCGAGGCAGCGGAACGCTGCCTGAGTACTTCGCCACGTTCCTGACTTCGTTTCTCCGCCTCCGCCATGAAACGAACACTCTCGTCGTAGGCTTCCAGCGCCTGCACCTCGACAATCCGCGATGCATTCCGGGGGAGGAGGGAAAGCACTCGCAGGTAGTCGATCTTCCCGCTTCCCAGCGCCTGGTGGGCATCACCGGAGCCGTCGTTATCGTGGAGGTGGACATGCAGGGGTTTCCCTGCAGCAAGGAATTCCTCCAGCACCCCGTTGAGATGGGCGTGGCCGAAATCCAGGCAGAACGGGAGTCCCACTTCATGCAGAGCCGGCAGGAGGCGTCGACCGGTCATACCTCGTAACAATCGTACCGTCGGTGGCGGCGAAGGCACACCGGGCCTTTTGCCGTGCGATCATTCTCCACGAGCCCTCTGTTTTGCAATCCAGGCGATCGTAATCGGGAGATGCTCTCTTATCGGTTCGTCGTCGCCAAGAAGGAAAGAAAACTCCTCGTCGGGCACGATACCGCAGATCTCCGGCATCACGGAGAGGACCCTGTCGGCCGCGGCCCGCCCTGCCGTCTCCGGGAGGAGGCCCCACGCGATCTCGTCCATGATATGCATGACCGCAGTCGCCGATGCAAGCAGGGCGGGATCTCTGGCGGTCTCCCGGAGGCATCGGATAAACAACGGTTTCCGGTTCTCGCCCGCCATACGTGTGGCCCGTGTCCAGAGGTCCTCTTCGTGAATCGAGAGTCGGTTCAGCCTGACCAGAACATCCCGCTGCGAGGCCGGCGAGAGATGCGACTGCCGCTCCAGGGCGAGCCGGGTCGCTTTCATGACCGCCCTGCCGATCATCTCGCCGAGTTTTGCGTGCTTACCTGCGTCGGTCAGCCGCTTTTCGTGCGTGGTATCCGCGATGACGACGATGCCGTCCGTTCCCGAACCGGTCGCGATACCGGAAGAAGACCTGCTTGGCGCCATCAGTTCCTGGAGGACCGCCGTTTTCGCCTCGGTTGCAGTGATGACCGCTCTGGCCATCGTATATGCCGGGAGGTCGGCGCCGATGAGGAGGAGGATGTTGATCGTACCTGCTATCATCTCAACGGTTCCGTTCTCCTGGAAGTAGGATGCGGGATCGCCGGCCCGGCCCCCGTTCACCTCGATCCCCGCGGTGACGATTGCTGTGACTTCGACGCCCCTGAACGCCTCCGTCACCACGGCAGCATGCTTCATCCGGGCTGCAGTCAGCAATCCTGCGGTTTTGTCCGGATCGAGACCCAGCCGTCCGGATACGAGCGCAAGGTATGCCTCCACGGATCCTCCTTCGAGATCGTGCGACCGGGTGGCATGATGCAGGGGCTGGTGATTGAATACTCCCGTCAGGTCCTCCCGGGATCCCCCGTTCACCCAGGACGTGGAGAGAACGGCTCGTCCGGGCGGCAGACGGATATAAATGCTGTCCTCGGTCCGGTATATCTCCTCTCCGTTCGAGGTGATCATGAGTGGAAGATTGTCTGTGTCCATGTCGATCATCCGTATACTGTATTTCGGGCAAGCCTTCCGAAAGGTTCCCGATCGAACGCCCGTCCCGGAGATCTCTCCGGCAGGCGGCCGTGCCCGCAACCCGGCATGTATCTCACCTTCTTCCGCCGATGGGTCGGACGAACGTCTCGATCGGCAACTGCAGGAGCGTTCCGGGATCTGCCCGATCAACATACGTTGCTTTTCGTCAAATAAATCAGAATCGGCTCTGCAGGTCGACGGAGCCTTCAGATCGACCTGCAGAGCACGGTGACCACGCCGTGGCAGCGGCATGCGGTCCCGATCAGCAGTTCCTCCCGGCCGGCCACGGCGGGGCCAGCAATGCGATCACCGCGTCCCCGGCAAATGCGCCCATGCCGGCGCCGGGTTGAACGCTCTCCAGCACGATCCCACCCGGTATCGCCAGTCACCATCAGGAACAGGGTGCTGCCGCTCTCCGAACAGTTGACCGTCAGCGGCGGAATATGGTATACGGTTGCACGCGATCTCGATAGGGAGTTCCGGGAGTACTCGTCTCTTCACACATCAAGCGAAAGATGAAAAAGAGAATGGTGTAAGGCAAACCGACGCTTACACCTCGTATGCTACCAGCGAAAGACCAAGATCCTGTTCAAGGTCACGGATCCGCTTCAGATCTTCATCCTTGAGACGTGCATACG
Organism: Methanomicrobiales archaeon; assembly: GCA_012511245.1. GTDB lineage: Archaea > Halobacteriota > Methanomicrobia > Methanomicrobiales > Methanoculleaceae > Methanoculleus. The sequence goes on from JAAZGM010000334.1 coordinate 4,671, forward strand.
TAGGCTTCTGGTAGGCAAGAAGCGTTATGCCAAGTTCCTTCTCGTGTTGCTTGACCTTTTCCACCTGTTCGGATGACAGGGTTGCGTATCCCATGCAGATCATATCGACCACCATCCCCGTTTCAGGGCCATCATAGTATTTAGCCCTTGCTTCAAGTATGCCGGGACGTTGAACGGCGAGCACGCCGAAGTCTTGAGTGAGCTCTTTCAGGATCATGAGTCGAGGAGCCCCGACGAGAGGAGGGGTAGTTGACCTGTAACCAGGAGCACTACCAGTTTATTACCCTCAAACAACTGTAGTTGTTATATGAAAACAACTGGACGCCTACTCGTTTGCGCACTGTTCATCTCCCTACTTATAGTTGGCTATGCAGGCGCCACTCCTGTACCCCCCAAAAATCCCTACTCGATGATCCCTTCGCTGACCGCACTGGAAACCATTACCGGTCATACCAGCACCGCCGCAATCCCCACACAGGCAAGCGCCCCGATGCCCGGGGGCACCGACGGACGAACTATCACAATCACCGACGACTCCGGGGAGACCGTCACTATCCGGGGAGAGCCACAGAGAATCGTCTCCCTTGCTCCCTCAAACACCGAGATCCTGTATGCCCTCGATCTGGGAGACCGGATCGTTGGTGTTGCCGATAACAGCAATTACCCGCCCGAAACTGCCGATAAACCAAAAGTCGGCGGGTACAGCACCATCAGCATCGAGAAGGTGATCGCGGCAGAACCCGACCTGATCGTCGCCGCGCCCGGCAACACAAATGAGGTGATCGGCCACCTGCGGTCGCTCGGGATGACCGTCATCCTCCTCGACCCACAGACAATCGGCGGCGTCCTGCGGGAGATCGAACTTCTCGGAGCGATCACCGGGCAGGAAGAGCAGGCAGCGGCGTCTGTTCGGGAACTGCAGGACCGCATCCGGACAGTGACCGATAAAACGGAGGCTCTGGCGGAGAGGTCCTCGGTCGCCCATGTTGTCTGGCACGATCCAATCTGGGTCAGCGGCAGAGGGACGTTCCTTGATGAAGTGATCACACTGGCCGGGGGAACCAACGCATTCGGCTCGGTTGATGAATGGAGCATCGTCGGCTTTGAAGAGTTCGTCGCCGCGGATCCGGAGTATATCCTCGTCAGTTCGGGCACCGGCATGGCCGAGGGGGGGCGCGACATCATCTACGACTACTTCGTGAACGAGCCCCGGATGCAACGGCTGAAAGCGGTCAGGAACGGACACGTCTACGTCGTCGACGCTGACATCATCAGCCGCGGGAGCCCGCGGATCGTGGATGCGCTGGAAGAGGTAGCGAAAGACCTTCACCCGGACCTCTTCGGGACAGGCACCCAAACGGCAACTCCTGCAGTCCAGTCGCCGGGGTTCGGTGGGATGGCATTCACAGGTGCGTTGTTCGTCGCTTTCCTGATCAGAGCGAAGAGATAAGGCAGGAACGATGCGATCCTGATAGAATTCCAATCGTTTTTTTAGGATAGGTGTGACGCGCGGCTCTGCATACCGGGTGCCTCTCAGGAGAGACCAGATGCGCGCGGCGCCACCCGGGTCAGGGTTCAACGATCCCATATCCCATCTTTCCTCGACACGAAGCCGCACAATCAGGCCGGAGACAGCCTTAAAAAAGCGTACCGGCATCGGAGCGCCCGGTGGAAGCCCGACCGGCACCCACAGGCAATTTTTAGTTAAAACAAACCAAGTTTATAAAATTTTATTAACTTAAGTAAAGTGTACTTGTACATATGAAATCGAAACTGTTTCAACTCTCCATTGAGCTTATCATGCTCTCACTCCTGCTCGTCGGCGTGGTGAGCGCATCATACCCGATGTTTCATTACGACGGGCAACGAACCGGCTACGTTCCTGAAGACGGGCCGCAGAACAACACCATTCGCTGGAAGGCCAACCTCGGTGAGTTCATCGGCGCACCGCCGATCGAGAAGGATGGCCGGGTCTATGTCGGGGTCTGGCCGGATATGAACTTCGCAGCCGGAGAAGAGTACTACCTGTACTGCCTGAATGCAACGGACGGCAGCGAGATCTGGAAAAACCCGCTCGGCATCGGTGAAGGCACCGTATCCGGCGCGGCCGTCTCCGGCGACAGGCTCTATGCCGGGTGCATGGACGGGAACCTTTACTGCATCGATACCACGGACGGCACCACGCTCTGGAGCGCACCCGTCGATGCCGGGAGAGGCGGCGGGAACTGGCACGGCCTCGCTTCATGTCCTGCAGTTCTGGATAATACAATCTATGTGACCTCCCTCACCGACGGGACACTGCACGCCTTCGATCCCGACGGGATCGAAATCTGGACGTATGCGACCGGAAACGCGACGTTTGCCTACACCTCACCGGCCGCCGACGCCGGCAGGGTCTATTTCGCGGGCAACACCGTGACCGATGCTCTCTACTGCATCGATGCCGCGACGCACCAGGAGGTCTGGAACACCACCACCGACGGACAGATAAAATCGTCACCGGTGATCAGCGGCGGCACCGTCTTTGCCGCCTCTGCAAACCAGCTCTACGCCCTTAATACGAGCGATGGGAGCGAACGCTGGAGCACGCCGATAAGCGCCTCGTGGGGCACGCCTGCCGTTGCCGGCGGGTATCTCTACCTCGGCACGAACGGCGACAGCGCTCTGCACTGCTACAACGCCGCGACCGGTGCGGAAGAATGGAGCTTCGCCGCGAACGGGAAGATTGACACGTCACCGGTCGTTGCGAACGACATCGTCTACTTCGCGTCGAACACCGGATCCTCCACGGTTTATGCGGTCGATACCGCCGGCAACGAAGTCTGGCAGTATGCCACGACCAACTATCTCCAGTCCTCACCGGCAGTCTCAGACGGCGTCCTCTACATCGGGTCCGACGAAGGGAACCTCTATGCGTTCGGGGAAGGGTCTGTATTACCCACTCCAACACCAATACCAACACAAACGCCCACTCCAACGCCAACGCCGGCACCCGGGTCCGGGAACAGGACCGTGACGCTCGTCAGCGGAGAGATCTTCACGGTCACGCCGTTCAACAACGCGAGCGCCGCCTACACCATTAACCGGACCTCGGCACTCGGCGCCCTTGATACCGCCGCGACTGCAGGCGGGTTCAACTATACCCTCAAGGAGGAAAGCTGGGGTTCGTTCCTCTATTCCATCGCCGGCATCGCCTACAACGAAACCTCCTGGGACTCCTGGCTCTTCATGGTCAACGGGGCGGCCGCCGGCGTCGGTGCGGCGGACTACCAGCTCGTCGACGGTGATGTCGTCACCTACTGGTACGGGGGGTGGGGATCGACCCCGGAGACCTCCGACCATGTCATCAGGATCAACGTCAACGTCCGCGACTTCGCGTGGGAGGGAACAGTCAGTCTGACCGCCGGCCAGACCTTCACGGTCACGCCGTACAACAACGCGAGCGCCGTCTATACCGTCAACCGGACTTCGGCACTCGGTGCCCTTGATGCCGCCGCGACCGCAGGCGAGTTCAACTATACCCTCAAGGAGGAAAGCTGGGGCTCGTACCTCTATTCCATCGCCGGCATCGCCTACAACGAGACCTCCTGGGACTCGTGGCTCTACACCGTCAACAGTGTTACCGCCGATGTCGGAGCGGCGGACTACCAGCTCGTCGACGGTGATGTCGTCACCTGCTGGTACGGGGGGTGGGGATCGACACCCGCAACCGCGAACGCGGTGGTCAACATCACCGTCTCCATCCCGACAACGCCCACCCCGACACCGGGAGGTGGAGGAGGAGGAGGAGGCGATTCACCGTCCTCCTGGATCACCGTCACCCTCGAATCGGACACATTTAACGTCACCGCGGAGAACAGCGGCACGACCTACACGGTCGACCGGCAGACTGCACTGGGAGCCCTCGATGCATCGGGAACCTCCTATACTCTCGACGACTCATACTACCAGGAGTACGGGTCGCTCTTCCTCAACTCCGTCAGGGGTAGAACAAACGAGGGGACAAAGGGCTGGATGTACCAGGTCAACGGCGTCTCCCCCTCCGGCGGGGCAAACGTAATGGCGGTCGCAAACGGCGATAAAGTCGTCTTCTACTGGAGCGAGAGCATGTCCGCCACCCCGGCGACATCGTCGGACGTCATCTCGATCCGGGTTACGATCCCGGCATCCGGCGGTTCAGGATCGGGTTCGTCGATCGGCGGTTCCGGTTCATCAAGCTCCTCATCGGCTGCCGCAACTCCCGGATCCAGTGAACCGGGAGCGGCAATCCCGTCATTCTTCCTCGGGCTGCCGGCCGGAGCCGCCATCGAACTCGGCGAGTGGGGTCAGGCCTTCTCGTTTGACACCGGCAGGAGGAACACGTCTGAGGAGCAGGTCACCGTATCGGGGAACTCCTTCATCATTAAACGCAACGGGCTGACCATGGTTCTTGCTGCCCGGAACATCAACGAAAAGAACGGTAAGGCTGCCGGTCTGATCGAGAGCATCACGGCATCGATCGAGCCCGTCACGGCCAACATCAGCACGATGGGCACCGTCGCCGCATCGCTGGACTTAAACCTCACCGGCATACCGGGAGACGGTCGCATCGAGATCTCCTTCAACGAAACACCCGATGCAGGCGCGGCAAACGCATTCCACCTCGCCGCAACAGAGAAC
>JAAZGM010000052.1 GCA_012511245.1 Methanomicrobiales archaeon
CCGCCATCCCCCCTACATCGCCGGGGCTGCGTGGAGAGGCTTCTCCTCTTCCTCCTCCTTAACCAGCGGGTAGTTCGCCGCCTCCCACCCGATGGTGCCGCCGAGCAGGTTTGTGACGTTCGTAAACCCGTGCCGCTCAAGGATACTTGCCGCGATGCTCCCCTTGAAACCGGAATCACAGTGGACGACGATCTGCTTATCCTCCGGGACCTCCGCAAGGTGCTCCTCAATATGCCCGACGTAGATGTGGTGGGAACCCGGGATGTGGCCGATCTCCTCACGGTTGTTGATATCCCGGGTATCGAGGATGTAGATCGATGGATCGCCCAGGTGCTCCGCAAGATCGGGGGGCGACCAGGTGCAGGTCATCCGGACTCTCTCGCCCTGCTCGTACCAGGCCGGAAACCCTTCTCCGAGATACCCTGAGATGTTGTCGTAGCCGAGCCGGATGAAGTGGCGCCTCACGGAGTCCAGATCCAGGTTAAAGTCATCCACGAGGACGATCGGATCCTCATAGTTCAGGTAGTAGCCCATGAAGAGGGGGAGGCCGTTACGCCAGATGTTGAGGGTCTTCGGGATATGGCCGCCGGCAAAACTCGTCGGCGACCGGATATCGACGATCTGCACTTTCACGTCCAGGAACGAGTGGATCTCCCGCGCCGAATATGCCTGAAGGTGCGGCAGGTTGTAGATCAGGGGCGGCCCTTCCCGGTTGAGCATACGCATCATCGCAAAATACGGCGGTTCGTAGAGTTTCTCGTTCATCTTGTACTCGACGAACTCCTCCCGCCCCATCGAGAGAAGCGGGGTCGTCGCCTTCTCATACCCGATCGTCGTATACTCCCGGTCGCTGATATCTCCGCCGCAGACAGACCCCGCACCGTGGGCGGGAGAGACGATCACGCCGTCGGGGAGGGAGAGGATCTTCTCGTGCAGGCTGGTGTAGAGCATATCCGACATCTCCCGCCGCCTATCCGCACCGGCAAGATCGGTCCTCCCGACGTCGCCCGCAAAGAGCGCGTCACCGGTGAAGATCATCAGCGGATCGTCGGAGACCGACCGGTCGCGGAGCAGGAGCGATATGCTCTCGATGGTATGCCCGGGCGTCTCCAGGACCTCGAGCTCGAGCGGGCCGAAACGAAATGACTCCTCCTCACGGACGGGGATGCCGAACCCGAACGCCTCCCGCGCCCCGTGCAGGATCTCCGCTCCGGTCAGCCGGGCGAGGTCCCGGGAGCCGATGACGTAATCCTCGTTCTTGTGCGTCTCAAATATCCGGGTGATCTTCATCTCCCGGCTCTCGGCGATCTCCGTATAGACCCGGCAGTCCCGCCTCGGATCGATGACCGCCATCTCTCCGCCCGCCCCGATGACGTATGAGTTGTGGGCGAGGATATCGGACGTAACCTTCTCAAACAGCATCCGTAACTCATCTCCCGGGTGATGAAACCCCCTGGATGCGCCGGGATGTGGGAGTGGTGTATAAAAGGGTTGCGGGAGCCGGAGAGGAGACGACCGTCACGACCGGTCGACGGGACACCGGTCGGCGCGGGGCGGGCGGAACGTATCGTCCGGGCGGGCGGTCCTGACCGCAAGGATGCTCCCCACCGCCTTGAACGCATCTTCAAGCTCGGAGAAGTTCGGGACCCGGCAACTCCGGAGGATCCGGATACCGCTTCGCATGCTGTCGCCGCCGAGCACACAGCCCACCACCATCTTCTCGGTGTTGCGGGAGAATCGGACGATCTCGTTTGCAACATGCGCCGGGTCGACGAGGGTGGTCGGCACGGCGATCACGAACGCTATATCCCAGAACTCCTGGTGGCGGATCAAAACGTCGAAGAGGGCGGCAAACCGGGCGGCATCGGCATCCCCGATGATGTCCATGGGATTTGCGTGGTTCCAGAACGGCGGGAGGAAGGCGTTGAGCTCGCGGAGGACGTCCTCGGGAAGGTCGGCCATATGGACACCGTGTGCCTCGGCGTAATCGGAGGCGAGGACGGCAAACCCTCCCGCACTGGTGATGACGATGGCACGGTTCCCGCGCGGATACCCTTCGGACGCCAGGAGTTCTGCGAGGTTGAAGGCGTCCCGCAGGCTCCGGGCCACGACCACCCCTGCCTGCCGGAGCGCCGCAACGTATACGTCGTAACTCCCGGAGAGCGATCCTGTGTGGGACGACGCCGCCGCCCTGCCCTTCTGCGACGACCCCGACTTCACCGCCACGACCGGTTTTCCCCGGGCAACCTCACTGACGATCTGCATGAACCTGCGCCCATCCTGGATCTCCTCGACATACAGGGTGATCGCACGGGTCTCCTCATCCTGCCCGGCAAACTGGAGGAAGTGCTCAAACCCGAGATCCGCCTGGTTGCCGACGCTGATGACGGTCGAGAACCCGAACTCCTCCGGGATGCTCCAGTCGACGACGGTGGTGATGATCGCGCCGCTCTGGGATATGAAAGCGACATCCCCCGCTCTCGGGGAGACGGGATCGAACGTGGCGTTGATCCACTGGTGCGGCATCATGATCCCGAGGCAGTTAGGGCCGATGATCCGGATATCGTATCTGCGCGCGATGTTCATGACCTCCTCTTCGAGATCCGCGCCGGCGCCGCCGATCTCACGGAACCCGGCGGTGACGATGACGGCGAGCCGGACGCCCTTCCTCCCGCACTCCTCCATCACCGCAGGGACGAGACGGGCGGGCACGGCGACGACCGCCCAGTCGACCGGGCCGGGGATATCAGAGACGGTGGGGTAGGCAACCTTTCCAAAGAGTTCCTTCCGGGACGGGTTGACCGGGTAGATATCCCCGGGAAAGGAGAGCAGGTTTCGGAGGAGGGAGTAGCCCACCTTGTTCGGGCTTGCGGAGGCGCCGATCACGGCGATGGATCCGGGGTAAAATATCCCGGGCGGCACCCGGATACCGGGGCGGACAACCTCGTCCTCGACGGCATCCCCGGTGATGATCCGCGCATCGACGACGCTCGCGCCCTGTTCGTAGAGGATGACCGGATTCAGGTCGAACTCGCGGATACCGGGATCCCCGACAAAGACCCGCGCCACCTTTGCGATGATCCGGGCGAGCGCCTCTTCGTCCTTTGGAGGCTCTCCCCGGTATCCCCGGATGAGGCGGTATCCATCGATCTCACGGATCATGGCGCGGATATCATCCTCGGTCACGGGCAGCACCCGGATAGAGATGTCCGCAAGGAGTTCCACCAGCTTCCCGCCAAGACCGAACGTTATGATCTTCCCAAACGATGGATCGGTCTTCCCGCCGATCAGCACCTCGAGCCCCGCGGGCATCTGTTTCTCGACGATGATCCCGGTGATCGTCGCCTCCGGGGCACGGGCGGCGGCGTTCTGCATGATCGTCCGGAACGCTTCTTCGACCAACCCGGGGCTCGCTATCCCGGTGACGACCCCGCCGACGTCGCTTTTGTGGACGATCTCGGGGGAGACGACCTTCATGACAACGGGGTAACCTATCCCGTCGGCGGCCGCCCGGGCATCGGAGGCGCTGGTGGCAAGGTGATGGGGCGGTACGGGTATCCCGTGCGACTCGAGCAGGCGGTATCCCTCAGATTCGGTTAACATCCTCTCCGGCATCTCTCTACCTCTCTTGTAAATGTGGAGTTCACGCAGCTGGCATCCCTCTTCAAGAATTGTTCTTGATGAACCGGAAGATAAGGGTATCCAGATCCCGGGAGCTCATCACACGAGGGTGGAGTCTCGAGGGATTATCCAGATATTGGTATACGTGTTACGAAATAATATTTCATCACATTCAATCGACCCTCTTCCGACAGGTATAATAATTAATGCTACACTTATTGGTATCAGTATGAATTCCCCTCGACTACCTGGATCACTCACAGCCGCGCTGCTGGCGGCCCTCATTGTGCTCATGCTCGCTGCCGGATGCACCGGCACCGGATCAAACCCGTCTGCGGGCGGCGACCAGACAGTAGCAGTCACCGACGGGTTCGGCCGGACTGTCACCGTCCCCGCATCCCCTGAGAGCGTCGTCTGCTCAGGATCAGGGTGTCTGCGTTACCTCGTCTACCTGCAGGGGCAGGATCTCGTCATCGGTGTCGATGATATCGAGAAGAGGGAGAACGCGGTAGAAGGTCGTCCTTACGCCCTCGTCCACGGGGCGAAGTTCAAAACCCTCCCGCTGATCGGCGAGTTCAGGGGCAAGGACGATCCCGAAAAGATCATCAGTGTCTCCCCCGATGTCATCTTCAAGACCGGTTTAACCGGGTCGGCATATGGGACGAGTGCCGACGATGCCGATAAACTTCAGGCAAAGACCGGCATCCCGGTCGTGGCCTTCCCCTCCGGGTCGCTCCGAAACGACGCCGAGAAAGCCGAGATGTACGCCGGCCTTCGCGTGATGGGCGAGGTCATCGGGAACGAGGACAGAGCAGAAGAGGTGATCGCCTACATCGAGGATACGATGGCCGACCTTGAACGCCGGACCGGCGACATCCCTGAGGCGGAGCAGAAGCGCGTCTACATCGGTGGCGTCTCCTCCGCAGGTGCACACGGGATCATATCCACCGAACCCGCCTACCCGCCGTTCCTCTGGGTGCATGCAAAGAACACCGCAACCGGACTCGGCACGGATCACGCCGATGTCGCAAAAGAGGCGCTCGTCAACTGGGACCCTGAGTATATATTCGTTGATCTCGGCACCCTTCAGCTCGACGGTAAAGGAGCAGTCGGGGAGTTGAAGAACGACGCAGCACTGAAAGGCCTCTCTGCGGTGAAGAACGGCCAGGTCTACGGCGTCCTCCCGTACAACTACTACTCAACGAACTACGAGGTCATACTCGGCAACGCCTACTTCGTCGGAAAGACCCTCTATCCCGACCGATTCGCCGACGTCGACCCGGTGGAGAAGGCAAACGAGATCTACACCTTCTTCGTTGGGAAACCGGTCTTTGGTGACTTAAACGGCCAGCATGAGAACCTCGGATTCGCAAAGATCCAGTTGTAGGCAGGGTAAGGAGATTCTGAACACAGAATAGGAGCGTGTAAGGAGATGCACTTTGCGGACGGGGTCATCCCCGAAGATTACCTGGGGTACGTGCGGAATAAGTACCTCTGGATCCTCGGAGGAATCATCCTCCTCTTCTTCCTCCTGATAGTATCCATATCGGTCGGTGCGGCAGGAATCCCTCTCTACGATGTCTTCCTCTCCATCATACACGGCACGGTCGACCGGGTCTCCGCGCTCCTGCACCTCACCACGGTCTCAACCGAGAACCTCTCCAGCGTCGACCGGATCGTCTGGAACATCCGCCTCCCGCAGGCGCTCGCCGCGATCACCGCGGGCGTAGGGCTCTCGATAGCCGGGGTTGCGATGCAGTCGATCCTCCGTAACCCTCTCGCGTCACCGTTCACGCTCGGTATATCGAACGCCGGGGCGTTCGGGGCGGCGGTCTCGGTCATCCTCCTCGGCACGGGGCAGATGCATTCATCGGTCGCCAACGCCGTCACCCTGAACAACCCCTACATGACGACGATCGTGGCGTTCATCTTCTGCCTCCTTGCCACCGCCATCATCCTGATCATCTCCCGGGTCTGCGGGGCATCACCGGAGGTGATGATCCTCGCCGGTGTCGCCATATCATCCCTCTTCACGGCGGGAACGATGTTTCTGCAGTATTTCGCGAGCGACACCCAGCTCGCCGCGGTCGTCTTCTGGACGTTCGGCGACGTGAGTCGGGCAGGATGGCAGGAACTCGGGATCATGGTCGCCGTCGTCACAGGAGCAGCCCTCTACTTCATCATGAATCGCTGGAACTACAACGCCATCGATGCCGGTGATGAGACCGCAAAGGGGCTTGGCGTCAACGTTGATGCGATCCGAAACGTCGGTATGGTCGTTGCAGCGCTCGTCTCCGCCGTGATCGTCTCGTTCCTCGGGGTCATCGGGTTCGTGGGGCTCGTCTGCCCGCATATGGTGAGAAGGCTCATCGGCGACGACCAGCGTTTCCTGATACCGGGCTCCTGCGTGATGGGCGGGATCCTCCTCCTCGCCTCGGACACGGTCGCCCGGGTCATCGTAGCGCCCTATGTCCTCCCGGTTGCTGTGCTCACGGCGTTCCTCGGTGCACCGACGTTCATCTACCTGCTCTTACGGGGGTACCGGCGATGATACTCGACGTCGACGGCGTGGCGTTCACCTACCGGAGCGCTCCTGTAATCCAGGATGTCACGTTCGATCTCCGTCCGCACCAGATCCTCGCGATCCTCGGGCCGAACGGCGTCGGGAAGACGACGCTCCTGAAGTGCATGAACGCTATCCTGCGGCCGAAAGCGGGCTCGATCATGGTCGAGGATCTGGATCTCCTCACCGCGGACCGGATGGAGATCGCACGGAAGATGGGCTACGTGTCACAGCGATCCGAAGCAGGCCGGGTAACCGCGTTTGACGCGATCCTCCTCGGCCGCCGACCGCATATCCGGTGGGATGTGACGGAAACGGATCTCCGAATCGTCGAAGCAGCGATCAGGATGCTCAACCTTGAGGAACTCTCGCTCCGCTACATCGACGAGATGAGCGGCGGGGAGCTCCAGAAGGTGAGCATCGCCCGGGCGCTTGTCCAGGAACCGCGGGTCCTCCTCCTCGACGAACCGACGAGCAGCCTCGACCTCAAAAACCAGCTCGACATCCTTGAGATCGTGAGAGGTGTGGTGACCGACCACGATGTGGCTGCGGTGATGACGATGCACGACCTGAACATGGCACTCCGCTACGCCGACCAATTCATCTTCTTAAAAGGCGGCGCCATCCATGCCGCAGGGGACTCCGGCGTGGTTACCCCTGAGACCATCAAAGAAGTCTACGGCGTTCCGGTGACGGTCGAGCGCTATAACGGGTTCCGGGTCGTCGTGCCCCTGACGCCTGAGAGGGGCTCCTGATACCCCCACACCCCCCTTTTTTGCACCACGTGAATCCACCCGATAACCTATAAGTCCGCCGTCGCCGATACGCGCGGCGGCATGGTACTCGAGACGTTCTTCGGGATCGCCGGGACTGTCCTCGGGACGTTCGGATCGCTCTTCATCCTTTACGGGGCAGCGATCGCCATCGTCGAGCTCCTCGGGCGGGAGATGCGTATACGGGAACGGAGTTACCGTGACATACGGGGCGTGTTCACCATACGCATCCTGATCGGCCTCGAGTTCTTTGTCGCTGCCGATGTCCTGAAGACGATCCTTGAACCGACCCTCCAGGATCTCGCCGTTCTCGGATCGCTCGTCACGATCAGGACGGTCGTGAGTTATTTCCTCGGAAAAGAGGTGAGCGAGCCTCTGGTAGAAGAGAAGAGATGAGGCGGACGGGAGGGTCTACAACGGATTCTTGAGCGCCGCCAGGTGCTTGTGGGCCTCATCGACGATTTTTCGTGAGTTCCCGAACGTTATCTGTTGTAACGCTTCATTGTACGGAAGCCACCGGTAGGCGACATGCTCATCTGAGAGTGTCACCCTCTCCTCCGGCGTCTCGATCAGGTAGTAGACGACCTCTTTGTAGACCGTATGCGCCCGGCGCTGGAAGAAGTAGTGGACCACCTCGCGAAACCCGGGGATGAACTCTGCGCGGGTGATCCCGGTCTCCTCCTCAAGTTCCCGAAGCACCGTCTCCTTCTCGCTCTCGCCGCGCTCCCCATGCCCCTTCACGAGGTCCCAGTGGCCGGCCCCGTACTGGAGGATGAGATACTGGAGATCCGTATCCCGCCGGACGACAACCGCCCCACATGACCGTTCTTTTGCCATGAATTGTTCAATCCTGTCCTGTAAATTCTCTGGTCGCCGCGAGTTCGCGCTTGATCGTCCGGAAGTCTTCATCCAGGGCCTCCCGGTATCCCGGGCTATAGAGTGCGGCGGCGGGGTGGAGGGTGGGGATGAGGCGGACCGGATGGCCGAAGAGGAGAGTGGAGTAGACCGTTCCCCGGATCTCTGTGATCTTATTGAACTCGACCGGGAGGAGGGAGAGGATATACCTGCTCGAGTGCCGGCCGAGCATCACGATCACCTTCGGCCTGATGATCCGGATCTGCTCCTCAAGATACGGGGTGCATGCCTGGATCTCCTCCTCGCGAGGGTCGCGGTTTTCGGGCGGCCGGTGCTTGACGATGTTTGCGATGAAGATATCGTCCCGTGAGAGATCGATCCCCGCAAGGAGGCTATCGAGGAGTTTCCCCGCCCGGCCAACGAACGGTTTCCCGATGAGATCCTCTTGCTTTCCCGGCGCCTCGCCGATGAGCATGAGATCGGCTCCGGGGTTCCCATCCCCGGGAACGGCATGACAGGCACCCTCCCAGAGCGGGCATCTCCTGCACTCGCCGATGACGGCGGCAAGGGTCTCTATCGCTACTTCGCTCTCCTCTGCCATGCCCATACTATTGAGGATAACTCGTATTACCCTTTTATGCATTGTGTTTTTACGCTAGAAGCGGCAGAAGAGAGTCCCGCTCCCGCCATCCTACCTTCCTCAAAGATTAAGACCATCGGAGGGGATGTATATATGGGATTTACCAGTGAGATTGCGGCCGGTCTCCCCGGAAAAACGGCAAATCTGGATTCAAGACACGCGATCTGGCTGCAGGATGAACGGAGCGATTTGTACAATGAACGATATGGATCATACCTGTTTTGATACGGCAAAGATCGACAAGATACAGGAACTGCGCGAACGCGGGGTGACGGTCTACCCCTACACCTTCGACCGCAGGGATACCGTTCTGGAGATCAAGGAGCGGTTCTCCACGATCGAGCACGAGAAGAGTGAGGAGGAAGTCAGCACCGCAGGCAGGATCTACATCATCCGCCAGCACGGCAAGACGATCTTTGCGGACATGGGGGACGCGACCGGCAGGTTGCAGATCTATCTCCGCAAGAACGACCTCGGCGAGGAGCAGTTCGACCTCTTCCGCCAGTACGTCGATGCCGGGGATATCGTCGGCGTCGTCGGCCACGTCTTCCGGACGAAGATGGGGGAGATCACCGTCTGGGTCGACCGGTTCGAGCTCCTCACGAAGTCGGTCTGCCCGCTCCCGGAGAAGTTCCACGGCCTCAAGAACGTCGAGACCCGGTACCGGCAGCGCTACCTCGACCTGATCATGAACGAGGAGAGCCGCGAGACCTTCCGGACGCGGAGCAGGATCCTCGCGCTCCTGCGCCAGTTCCTCTTCGATCGGGACTATCTGGAGTTCGAGACCCCCACCCTGCAGCCGGTCTACGGCGGCGCGAACGCCCGGCCGTTCACCACCCACCACAACGCCCTCGACCAGAAACTCTACCTCCGGATCGCGCCGGAACTCTACCTCAAACGGCTCGTCGTCGGCGGGTTCGAGAAGGTCTTTGAGCTCGCAAAGAACTTCAGGAACGAAGATATCGATACCAACCACAACCCGGAGTTCTCGATGGTCGAGATCTACGAGGCCTACCGTGACTACAACGACATGATGGACCTCACCGAGGAGATCTTCGCATTCCTCGCGGAACGGGTGCTCGGGACGACCACCTGCTCGTTTGCCGGGCATGATATCGACTTCTCCCGCCCCTGGCGCCGCCTCACGATGGAGGAGGCGGTGCAGGAGTATGCCGGGATCGACATCCGTACGATGAGCCTCGAAGAACTCCGCGATTTCGGCCTCGAGCACTCTGTGGAGGGCTGCGAGAGCGCTGCAACACAGGGGGAGTTCCTCGCGCTCTTCTTCGAGCACTTCGGCGAGAAAGAACTCATCCAGCCGACGTTCATCTACGACTTCCCGATCGAGAACTCGCCGCTTGCAAAGAAGCACCGCTCAAAAGAGGGGTTAACCGAGCGGTTCGAGCTCTTCATGGCCGGGATGGAGATGGCGAACGGGTTCTCGGAGTTGAACGATCCCCTGGACCAGAAGGCGCGGCTCGAACTGCAGGACGCAAAGCGCCGGAAGGGCGACCTCGAGGCGCAGATGATCGACTACGACTTCATCAACGCGCTCGGCTACGGTATGCCCCCGACCGGCGGCGTCGGGATCGGGATCGACCGGCTGGTGATGCTTCTCACGGGGAACGACTCGATCAAAGAAGTCCTTCTCTTCCCGCAGATGAAGACCCTCGCCCGGGGAGAACCGGAGCAGGACAGCGGCGAGGAGTAATCCGCCGCACCTTTTTCGTATGAACGGACAGAACCGTGCCGCCATCCGTCCGGGGATGACGGTGGATATCGTGCTCAAACGCGACCAGAAGACCGGGAAGCGCACCCGGGGCGTTGTCGCGGAGATCCTGACGAACTCCTCCTTCCACCCCCACGGGATCAAGGTCCGGCTCCAGGACGGCCAGGTCGGCCGGGTCCAGGAGATCGTCGGGTAAGGTCAGCCGGCCTTCTTGAGGGTGAACCGGATGGCCGCCCCGTGCTCCGGGAACCCTTCCACCCGGTCGTCCGCCCGGATCCACCCGCCATACCGCTCGATGAGCATCCGGCAGATGTAGAGCCCGAGCCCCTCCCCGGCCAGCGATTCACTTCCTTTCCTGAATCGATGGAAGGATTCGCCCTTCGTCGCATCCGGGATGCCCGGCCCGGTATCCTCGACCGAGACCAGCACATCCTCCCCGCGCTCCTCAACATGGATCGTGATCGCGACGTCCGGCCCGCCGAACTTTGCCGCGTTCCCGATGAGGTTTGAGAAAACCTCAGAGAGGAGGTCGTCGGCAAGCACATCGACCGGATCGCCCTCATACCTGACCCGGACTTCAGGCTGAGCTGCCGCCTCCTCTCGTATCACCCGCTCGAGATCCATCGGTACGAGCACCGCATCGCCCTCCCGGACTCGCCGGAGGGGAGTGACACGCCCGACGATCGCCGAACTCTGCTTCAGGCTGGCAAGCATCTTCTCAGCCATCTCCCTCTGCTCACCCTCAAGCGTCCCGACCAGCAACTCTGTATACCCGATGGCGACGGTGTTTGCATTGTTGATGTCGTGAACCATGATGTCCAGGAAGAGGTTCGCCGTCCGACTGGACTCCTCGAGCTCGTCCGTCCGCTCTCTCACCAGATCCTCAAGCCGGGTGCTATACTGCCGCACCACCTCTTCCGACTCACGGAGGCGCTGGATGTTCCCCTCGAGGGAGGCTACCATGACACCGATGCTCTCCGAGAGATGGGCAAACTCGGTTCCCGCGGCCACCCGGATCCGGTGGTCGAGATCCCCTCCTGCGATCCGGTCGACATCATCGACGAGATCCCGCACCGGGCGGGTGATCCGCCGCGAGACCAGGACTGCGATGCAGTAGGCTCCAAAACCCACAAAGAGAACGATGATTGCATGGCTGAGACATGCCTCCGCAATCCGGGCGGCGAGGGGGGCGGTGGTGTAGGTCAGCTCGACGATCCGGCTCATATCTGAGGGGCTGGCGGGGTCGGCGAGGTCGACGAAGATGTACCGGGTGATGGTCCCCGCCGCCTCATCCACGATCGTCCTGCTTCCCCCCTCTTCTACGATATCGATAACAGCAGGGTTCACGGCCGCAGATACGACCGGGCCTTCCGATTCCGTCACGTTGATGATACGGCCATAGCGATCGTAGAACCTGACCTCTTTGAGCGCGGGGCTCAGCTGCATCAGGTTCTCCTTCAGGGTCTGGTAGTCCGGAGCATAACGGTCTGCTTCGGTCGCGTTACAGATGAGACCGAGCTCGAAGAGATAGCGATGGTCGGGAGAGGGCATGTAGGCGTACTTCCGGAGCACTCCTCCTGCCGACTCTGTCATGATGCGATCCGCCACGAACGCATCGCCAAGCCGGATCTCCGTGATCCGGTCGAGATAATAGGGGATTTCCCGGAAGTCGAGGCCAAGATCAGGAGGATATGTAGTATACTCGATGATGCCCGACTCGTTGATGATATAGAGCTCCATCCCCTCTCCGAGTTCTTCCCTGACCCGGGAGAGGTCCATAGCGCCCGCATCCTGCCCCGTACGTTCATATTCGGCAAGAACCGGACTAAATTTTTCTTCCATCCACGGATCCAGCGTCTGATCGAAGAGTTTCAGCCCCGCGTCCACAAGATGCACCGACTCAACGACGCTCACCTCTGTCTGGTCACGGAGAAGCTTATCACCGGCGGTCAGGGCATCTTTGACCTGCCAGCAATCCGTGACCAGGATCAGCCCGGCGACGGGGAGCATGATCAGGAGCAGGATGAGCAGCAGATGTGCACCAAAACGGCGATACCACCTGCCGCCGTCATCCGTCATGGCTCCCCTCCTTCCGCTTTTTTGAGGGTGAACCGGATGGCCGTGCCGGATTCGGGATGCCCCGGCACCCGATCATCGACCCGGATCCGCCCGCCATACCTCTCGATGAGCATCCGGCAGATATAGAGGCCAAGACCGGTCCCTGCAACCCCGCTCTCTCCCCGGCTCAACCGGTTGAAGAGACGGGGTTTTACCCTGTCGGGGACACCCGGGCCCGTATCCTCGACAGAGACGGTGACCTCAGCACCGTTATCCTCGACCATGACGGCGATATCGACATCAGGCCCGCCATGTTTCATGGCGTTCCCGAGCAGGTTCGAGAAGACTTCCGCGAGAAGATCGTCGGCGATGACAGAGACTGTGGTTCCGGTATAGGTTATCCTGGAGGTGGGGAGGTGCTCAATCTCACTCCTGATGACCGGGTCAAGGGTGATCGCCCTGAACGCCCCGGACTGTCCCTGGATGCGCTGGATGGTGTTGACGTTGCGGACGATATCGATGCTCTTCATGAGCCCTGCCTTTGCCTTCCAGAGGAGATCCTCTTCAGGCTCTCCCTTAAGATCGGTAAGGAGGAGATCCGAGTAGAGGTTTGCAACGTTGTTTGCGCTGTTGATGTCATGACCCATGATGTCGAGCAGGAGAGAGGTCATCCGATTGGACTCTTCAAGGGCAGCCGTCCGTTCCCTGACCTCCGCCTCGAGAGTGCGGTTGCGCCGGGCGATCTCATCCTCCGAATCCTGGAGCCTCTGCAGGGTCTCTTTTAAGGATGCGACCATGGTCGATACGCTCATCCCAAGGCGCACGAACTCCTCGCTCCCGCCCACCCGTATGGGGCGGTCGAGATCGCCACGGGCAACGGCATCCACGTCTTCAACGAGGGTGCGCACCGGTTGCGTAAGGAAGTGCATGGCAACGGCAGAGAGAAGGGCAATGAGCGCGAACCCGGCGAGCAGGATCCCGACATGCCGGGCAAACATATCCCCGATCATCTCTTCCGCCACCCTCGCGGTGTAGGTCAGTTCGACGACCATGCTCATGTCCGATGCATACTCGCTGTCCGCCCCGTCGATGAAGAGATACCGGATCAGCCCGCCCGTGGCAGCATCCTCCACCTCAAGCGTGGTCCTCTCCCGGTATGCCTGCCGGGCTGCGGCCATCCTGCGATCGTCATCAGGGTGCGCCGCGCCCACGATCCGTCCTCCAAGGCAGTCGAAGATCCTGACCTCGTTGACATACGGGTTCCCGTCAACCACCTCCCTGACCGCATCGATGTAACTCAACGCCGTGAGCGGCTCTCCAAACTCTGATTCCGCGAGACCGAGCTCGAAGAGGTATCGACGGTCGGGAGAAGGCTGGTACGCGTATTTCCGGAGCATCCCGGTGGCGAACTCAGGAACGATCCTGTCGGCAGAAAAGCCGCTATTAAGCCGGATATCCGTGATATAGTTGTAAAATTCGGGGATGTCCTGAAAGTCGTATCCAAACTCTGGCGGGTAGGTGGTGTACTCGATGACGCCCAATTCATTGATGATGTAGAGGTCCATCCGGCCCCCGAGCTGCTCTTTGACCCGGGAGAGGTCCATCGCACCCGGGTCTCTTCCCGCTCGTTCGTACTCAGCGACAAACGGGCCAAACCCCTCCTCCATCTCACGGTCAAGGCTGGCATCGAAGAGTTCCAGCCCGGTATCAACCAGGTTCACCGCGAGGACGATCCCGTACTCGGTCTGGCCCTGGAGTTCCTCGATATCATCTTCTAACTCCTGCTGGGCGGCGGTGTATCCTGAATATGATGTCAGGTAGATGACAGGGGCTACCACGAGCAGGACGACGAGCAGGAGATAGATCATGAGCGGGAACGACGACCGGATGAAACTCTTTGCTGCCATGTACGTAGACACCCCGCCCCTCTCGTGACATCCCCGGAAATAAGATTAATTCTTCGAGGAGAGATATATGCCTACCGAAATAATGTGACTGAATTTCAAATATAATAAATGATTTTGACATAAATCAGGGCTTTTAGAAATAATTTCGCCATACATCACTGTCATTCCAGCAGCAACGGCATCGAGCACCACATCCACACAGGAGAGAGCGGGGGCGGCGGCCGGGTCTCCTTGAGGTATCTCCTGGATTGCGTTAACGAAGCCTTGAAGACGCGCTCCGAAAAGTGCTCACGTACTGGTACGTGAAGAGCATCTATGGAAAAAAGAGGTTGCGAGGCCG
Source organism: Methanomicrobiales archaeon (assembly GCA_012511245.1). Lineage (GTDB taxonomy): Archaea > Halobacteriota > Methanomicrobia > Methanomicrobiales > Methanoculleaceae > Methanoculleus. The sequence goes on from JAAZGM010000052.1 coordinate 14,487, forward strand.
GAACCGCGGCCTCTGATATCGTTGAGCGATACGGTGATCTTACATCGGGGGCATGCCCATGCCGCCCATGCCGCCCATGCCACCGCCGCCCATGGCTGCCATCTCCTCAGGAGAGGGGCCGGCAGACTTGGACGAGGCGATGACGTCGTCGATCCGGAGGATCATGACGGCGGCTTCAGCGGCGCTGGAGACCGCCTGGGTCTTCACCCGCAGGGGTTCGACGACACCGGCCTCGAGCATGTTCCCGGAGACGGCGTTGAAGACATCAAGCCCCATGTACTTCCCGTTCGCACCACCCTTCTCGTGGGCTGCACGCAGCGCAACGAGCATGTCGATCGGGTCAAGGCCCGCGTTCTCGGCAAGCGTCCTCGGGATGATCTCAAGAGCGTTTGCAAACGCCTCGATGGCGAGCTGGGCACGGCCGCCGACGGTTGCGGCGTATTCACGGAGCCGGAGCGAGAGCTCGATCTCGGGCGCACCGCCGCCGGCGACGAACTTCTTGTCCTCGACAGCGACGCTGACGACCCGGAGGGCGTCCTCGATAGCGCGGTCGAGTTCGGCGACGACGTGCTCGGTGCCGCCGCGGATGATGATCGAGACCGCCTTCGGGTTCTCGCACTCGGTGACGAAGGTCATCTCTTCACCGGAGACCTTCTTCTCCTCGACACTGCCGGCCTTGCCGAGCTCCTCGGGGGCGATGGCGTCGATCGAGCTGACGATCGCTGCGCCGGTGGCGCGGGCGAGCTTCTCCATGTCGCTCTTCTTGACACGGCGGACGGCGAAGATGCCGGCCTTTGCGAGGTAGTGCTGGGCGATGTCGTCGATACCCTTCTGGCAGAAGAGGACGTTTGCCTTGCTCGCAACGACCTTGTCGACGCTGCCCTTGATCATCCGCTCCTCTTCATCGAGGAACATCTGGAGCTGGTCGGGGCTCGTTATGCTGATCTCCGCGTCGACCTCGGTCTTCTTGAACTCGACGGCGGCGTTCAGGAGCAGGATCTTCGCGTCCTTGACGGCGCGGGGCATCGCAGGGTGGACGCGCTCCTTGTCGATGATCATGCCCTCGACGATCTCGGACTCCTCGATGGATCCGCCGACCTTCTTCTCGACCTTCACGAACTCGGTATCGACGGTGCCATCGGCATCGGCGACCATCGTGATCGCCCTGACGACGAGCTCGGTGAGCTTCTCCTTTGCAGCCTCGGCGCCCTTGCCGGTCATGGCGGTGTCGGCAATCTTCCGGAGCATCACCAGATCATCGGGTTTGACGGCGACAGCGATATCGTCGAGGATACCCTGGGCCTTCTCAGCGGCCATCCGGTAGCCGTGAGCGATGACGGTCGGGTGCACATCCTGGTCGAGGAGATCCTCGGCACGCTTCAGGAGCTCGCCGGTGATCACCACGGCGGTTGTGGTGCCGTCACCGACTTCATCGTCCTGGGTCTTGGCGATCTCGACCATCATCTTCGCAGCGGGGTGCTCGATATCCATCTCCTTTAAGATCGTCACACCGTCGTTCGTGATGACGACGTCGCCGATGGTATCGACGAGCATCTTGTCCATGCCTTTGGGGCCGAGCGTCGTCCTTACGGCGCTTGCCACGGCCTTTGCGGCTGCGATGTTGCCTGACTGTGCGTCACGACCACGGGTACGCTGGCTACCCTCTTTCAGAATCAGAATTGGTTGTCCTCCAAGACTTGACATAGGTATCACCGTTGTTAAGCGATAGAAATGTAGGTTTGTGGTTCTATATAAAGATATTCACTCATTTATCATATCTATGAGTTCTGAACCGTCTTCGAGGGTGTGAAGGTACTCTTCCCCGATAAGAAGCGTTTTACCAATCTTTTTCTGCTTTTTGTAATCTGTGACGATGCACATTGCAAACGTCTTCGTGATCTGCGATATGTTGCCGATCAGAGAGGCGCGCTTCACGATCTTCTGGGACGTGCCGTATGCCGTCAGGATGGTATGCCGGTCAAAGAGCGCCAGCGCCTGGAACGGAGCCTGCCGCATCGCATGGATCTCCATCCCCATGCGTTCAAGGTTGATCAGGACGTCGCCGGATGCAGACTCAGGGGGGGTCTCAGGCTCCGGAGGGCGGTAGTCGAGGAGCTCAATCACCTCAACGAGCGGGGCGTTGAAGAGATCCTCAAGTTTGATGGCGATATCGAGCGTGGTACCCATACCACTCTCGTACTTGCTGATCGTCCGGCGGGAGACACCGAGGTGTGAGGCGAGATCCCCGAGCGACATCCGGGAGCGTTCTCGCACCTCACGGAGCAGATCGCCTTTGATCTTCACATACAGGCCGCCGGGCGAGGCGTAGACCATCGGCGAGAGCCCCTCCACGAAGTAATCGTAGAGCGTCTCGGGGCTGAGGGCGATGAGACCGTAACGGATGTAGACGACGCCGCGCTCAAGATCGGTATCGCGCGCCCGCTCCCCGACGATGAGGGGGGTGGCCTCCAGGTGGCGGGCGATCAGGTTGAGGTCGCGGGCGATATCAGCGCTCACACTGTCGATGTGTGAGACGACTTTGATGATGACGAGACGGTCGCCTCTCTTCGCAATGAGGTCGAAGCTCCGCGGGCGGATATTGCACCGCTCCGAGACATCGAAGTCCGCAAGGAGCATGATGCTGATGACCATCTGGGGGAGGCGATCCTGCGACATAACCCGTAAGAATCGATATAGTCGGAGACGATATAAATTAGAGGGTCATGTGGATCGGGCTGGATGATACGGATTCGCCTGCGGGGATGTGCACCACCTACATCGGTGCAATCCTGGTCAGGCGTCTGGAACAGGCAGGGATCCATGTCGTCGGCACCCGCCTGGTCAGGCTGAACCCGAACGTCATCCACAAGACGCGGGGGAACGCAGCGGTCGCCATCGAGGCCGACGGCGATCCACAGAAGGCCTTTGCGATCGCCGTCACATGCGTCGAAGAACTAGCGGAGTTCGATGAACCGGAGACCAACCCCGGCGTGGCGGTAGCAAGCGTCCGCCCGCCGCCGGAGTTCTATTATGCGGCGCTCCGCGACTACTGCACCGTGGACGAGGCGATCGGGGTGCTCGAAGCAGCAGGAGCCCTCTACCGGGGATACAAGAATCGGCGCGGCCTCATCGGCGCAACAGCGGCGATCGCAAGCGATTTTTCGGATCAGACGTATGAACTCCTCGCATACCGGAGGCGTCCGGTCTGGGGGACACCCCGCGTGGTGGATGCGGCAAGCCTCTTCTCCGCTGAAGCGGAGACCTACCCTCATACCTGGGACACAGTCGATCGGGAGAACGGCGTGGTGGTCGGGGTGCCCCATACACCCGATCCCGTCCTCTTCGGCGTCCGGGGGGAGAGTGCGGCATGGGTGGAGAAGGCCCGGTCGTATATCCGCTCGGAGGAGCCTGCCTGCGAGCAGATATATACGACCAACCAGGGAACCGATGCCCACCTGGTGCCGGGGGTTATCGGAGAACTCCGCGAAGGACGGTCGTACCTGGTGCGGGGTACGGTCGCGGAGACCGCGGTCACCGGGCCCGGCGGCCATGTCTCGTTCACCTTCAGCGATTGCGGCACCGATCTCCGCTGCATGGCTTATGAGCCGACAAAAGGATTTCGGGATGTCGCGAGGGCGCTCGTCCCGGGGGATGTGGTCGCCGCGGCCGGGAGTTACAAAGGAGAGAGCCTCAACCTTGAGAAGCTCGGGGTCGCCCGCCTCGCCGATGCGGTCCGGATCCGCCCGCCGGTCTGTCTGGCCTGTGGAAGACGGATGACGAGCGCCGGATCCGGCAAAGGCTACAAATGCAGGGTCTGCAGCGAACGCAGCCCTGATGCCGAGATCGAGGTGGTGGAGCGCCGGATCCGGCCGGGCTGGTATGAGGTGCCCCCCACCGCCCGCAGGCATCTCGCGCGCCCACTGGTGCGCGGTGTGCCCGCATGGGAGGAAAACGTGCTTCAATCCTGCCGTGAGTGCGATCCACCCCGCCGTCACGTAAATCGAATGAACTTTACAAAAAAAGATTTATAACTTTTGTGAGTTAACTTACACATTGGTGATCCCGTGCCGACTATCGGCAGCGAACGTACGCGCCTTCCGAGATCTCCGCCCGCAACGGTGCCACCCATGACGGACGGAGACCTGTGGCAGGCCGTACGGGTCCGCAACCGGGTATGCACGGAACGAAGACGAAGGAAACATTCCGGACACTTCTCCGTTTCCGGCCCAAAAGTCCGCTCTCTAACGAGATGTCCGGGCACACCGGACCCCGACACGGTGGGACGAGCGGGATCATCCCGTGTCGAATAGCCAGTCATCCCCTGTCTGGCTGCAGAAGTCCGATCTCCGGGCTCCTGCAACATCATACCTTTTTTCGAAGGAACTCGCCCATCCGCAGAGGGACGATCCATTATCGTGCATGAATACCAATACCTCATACAACTGGTGTAACAGTACATGACCTTCAAATACGGGGATGCGGTTCAGCAGGCACGGGTGCGCCCGGGGATGACGGTCGGCGAACTCGTCGACGAGATCGGGAAAGCCGGAGCCTACAACGGAGGATCGCTCTGGCAGGCGGTCAACATCTACGAACGGATGCTTCGCGACGAGAAAGCACTGAAGTTCTTCGGCCTCTCGGGCGCCATGGTGCCCGGGGGGATGGGCGGTATCGTCACCGACCTCATCGAGAGAGGACACATCGACGTGCTCGTCTCGACGGGGGCAAACCTCACCCACGACGTCATCGAGGCGATCGGGTGCCACCACTACCATGCGACCTCGGATCTCTCCGACACCGAACTCTGCGAGGAGGGGATCAACCGGATCTACGACATCTACCTCCCGAACGAGGCCTTCATCCGGTTCGAGGAGTTCCTGCAGGACGTCTACTCCTCCCTCCCGGAAGGCTCGACGGTCTCGATATCCGATCTCCTCGGCAGGATCGGGAGCCGGCTTGATTCCGGGATCCTCGCTGCTGCGGCAAAGGCCGGGGTGCCGATCTACTGTCCGGCCATCCAGGATTCGATGATCGGACTGCAGTACTGGCTTTTTGCGCAGACCCACAAGATCACGGTCAGCGCGTTTGCCGATATGCCCGGGCTGCTTGACCGGTGCTTTGAGGCCGAGCGGGCCGGGGCGATCTTCGTCGGCGGTGGCGTCCCAAAGAACTACATCCTGCAGAGCAAACTGATGACCGAGAGCGGGTTTGACTATGCAGTGCAGCTCACCGGCGACCGGCCGGACCTCGGCGGACTCTCGGGGGCAACGCTCGATGAGGCCCGATCGTGGGGCAAACTCACCGGCGAGGCCATAGCCGTGACGGTCTACGGCGACGCGACGATCAACCTGCCGCTCCTCGTTGCGGCAACCCTGGAGAGGCTGGAGTCATGACCGAACTCATCCTCTCCCTCGACGTCCTCGACCGGGAAGAGGCGGTGGAGATCGCAGAGTCCTGTGCACCCCATATCGATGCGATCAAGATCGGCTACCCCCTCGCCCTCAGGACAGGGCTCTCGATCGCCGAAGACCTCAGCGGTCTCGCCCTCCCGCTCATCGCCGACTTCAAGGTCGCAGATATCCCGAACACGAACCGCCTCATATGCGAAGCGGTCTTTGGTGCCGGGTTCGATGCCGTGATCGCCCACGGGTTCGTGGGAGCCGATGCTGCACAGACCTGCGTCGAGGTGGCGCACAGGCATGGCGGGACGGCCTACATCGTCGCCGAGATGAGCCACCCGGGCGCGACCACGTTCTTCCACGGCGGCGTTGCCGAAGAGATAGCGGCGCTCGCCGTCTCCTGCCGGGCCGACGGGATCATCGCCCCGGCCACCCGGCCGGACCGGATCGCAAAACTCCGTGAGATCGTCGGCGATCGAGCGATCTACTCCCCGGGCGTGGGGGCGCAGGGCGGCGACCTCGACACGGTGGCCGACCTCGTCGACGGGGTCATCGTGGGGAGGAGCATCTACGAGGCGAAGGACCCGGGCGCCGAAGCCGAACGCTTCTCCCGTATCCGCCGGTGATGAGTTCTCCGTTCCGATCCCCGACAAGGGGAGATGACGAACCCTATGAGTGATCTGAGGCGGATGCGGCGTATCCCGCATCTGAAGGGTTATATGTTTTCCCGCAGATACTGGTACCATGAACTGGAGCCCCGAACAACTCAAACTGGCGGAGAAATACCAGAGCCTCGACGAGATTCCCGAGGGGGAACGGCGGTACAAGTGTCACACCTGCCACTTCGTCGTGGACGAGAATCCCTGCCCCCACTGCGGCGAGACGTCGCTTGAGATCATGTGCCCGCTCGATCACTGCGACTGCCACCACTCCATCGTCGAGAGCATCGATTACTGCCCGCTCTGCGGCAAGGCCGTCTGCCCGGAGTGCGGGAGCCACGATGTCGTCCAGATCAGCAGGGTCACCGGATACCTCCAGGATGTTGCGGGCTGGAACGCGGGCAAACAGCAGGAACTGAAGGACCGCATCCGTTACTCTGCCGTATGAGATATTTCGTCGGAGACGAGACTCTTTTTCTTCGCGGCCGGTTCAGGGCGGCGAGCACCGGGGTTTGCGGTGGTATCGCCGATGTTACAACAGTCCTGAACCACACAGTGCCCCGCGACTTCGAGGACGAGTCGGTGCGCTACCTCGACCTCCTCGCCGCCCGACACGGCATCTTCAACGACTACTTCGGGCTCCTGACGGCTGTGGAGATGCACCACCTCTGCGTCCTCCAGTACGACTTCGTCACGGTCTTCATCACCGCAGGGGTGACGAACCCGACACCCTCCGGCCCGGGAACCATCAACATCATCGTCCATAGCCGGGAGGGGATGGGCGACTCAGCACTCCTCGAAGCGATCGTCACCGCGACGGGGGCAAAGGCCCAGGCACTCCACGATCTTGGCTACGATTTTCCCGGAACCACGACGGATGCGGTCGTCGTCGCCTGCAACCGCGACGCTCCCCGGGTGCATACCTACGCCGGAACCCTGACCGGGATCGGCAGCCGGGTTCATGCCGCCATCCTCCACGGCCTTCCCGAAGCCCTTGCACGGCATCAGGGGAGAGTCCGGCGGAGCGGGCCATCGTTCTTCATATACAGCCGTTACGGCGGCGACCACTGGGTGGAGTGGGAGAAGGAGGGCTGCCCCTACTATCCCTGTCATTTCCCGGGGCAGCAGTGTGATTACTGCTACTGCCCCTGCTACCCTTGCGGGGATGAGGAACTCGGCGAATGGGTCGAGAGTTCAAGCGGCGGCAGGATCTGGGGGTGCACCGGATGTACGCTCCTGCACGTCCCGGAGATTGCGGATTACATGAAAAGAAACCCGGAAGCCGCTCTTGCCGAACTCAAGCGCCTCCGGGAACGGGTATAAGTTTACGCCTCGGCGATGCCGAGAGCGGAGAGCATCTCTTCGAGGGGGATGCCGTGCGCCTGAGCGGCTTCCCGGATCGTCTCATTGTTTGCGATGGCGCAGCCAAGGCAACCCATACCGAACCGGAAGAGTATTTGTGCCGATTCGGGCTTCTCCCGAAGGAGTTCCGCGATTGTAGTGTCCGCAGTCAATGCCATACAGCTGATGTTGTCTTTGCCGATATATATACGTTTAACATGCAGGAGTGAAAGGGCAGCGCAGGAAGCCCCACCTGAGAGGGCAGGGTAGTTCATGTGCCCCGCCCGGCCGCCGGAGGATCGCCTGACGCTGCAGGCAACCCCTCTGTGCCCGAAGATCCGCCTTCCCGGTCACAGGGGCATGAATGAAACCCGGATGACGGAGATTGCTGCCGTGAATTCTTCCGCTCATGAAATGGCGGCAGTGCGGGATGTATGGTGTGTGCCCCGGCTTCACTTTCACACCGCACGCCAGAGGTTAATACCCCCATGAGGTGAAGTACAGACTGGAGATGTATGTATGACTCTATCTGAGGTAACTGAGAGAATCTCCCGGAAACTTGAAACAAAAGGCGCACAGCCCGATCGACAGAAGATCGAGTCCCGCCTTCGCCGGCTCGTCGAAGAGTTCGGCGTCAACGTCGCAGAGGCTGAACGAACCGTCACAGGCGATCTCGCCCGTGAGTACAACATCACCGGCGTCGGAAGTTCTTCCACCGAGCTCCGCCCGATACATGAGATCGTCCCCGGCGAGTGGGTGACGATCGAGGGGAAGATCGTTGCCCTGACCCCGCCCGTCACACCCTCGATCGCACAGGCCGGGATCATCGCCGACTCAAGCGGCGCCATCCGTTTTGTCGCCTGGGCACGGGGAAACCCCCCGGCGATGGAGTACGGCCACTGGTACCGGCTCGAGTCCGCGGTCGTCGACGAGTATAAAGGCACACCGAACCTGAAGATCCACTCGGGCACCACCATCTCCCGGGTGGAAGAGGATGTGCCGCTTCTCCCCTCGATCATGCCTATCTCCGGGCTGAAGCCCGGTGTCGGGAGTGTGCGTACCAAGGTCATCCAGGACTGGGAGGTCTCCCATGACCGGATGCTCCAGACGGGCCTCCTCGGCGATGAGACCGGCACCATCAAGTTTGTCATATGGAAGGAAGACGGCAAGGAGAAACTGGAACTCGATACCGTCTACAACATCTATTACGCCGCCGTCGACGAGTACAACGGCAGGCTCTCCCTCACCCTGAACACCGCGATGTACATCAGCGACGAGGGTGATATCGAGGTCGGACGAAACGAGACCGAGATCCAGGGTGCACTCGTCCACATCGCTCCGGGCTCTGGCCTGATCAAGCGCTGCCCGGTCGAGGGGTGCAACCGGACGCTCTCCCGGCAGAACTACTGCCCGGTGCACGAGATCCAGCCCAACTTCCGCTACGATCTCCGCCTGAAAGCAGTCCTCGATGACGGTGTACGCGCTAAAAACATCCTGATGCAGCGCGATATCGTCGAAAAAATCGCCGGGATCACGCTTGAAGAGGCCATCACCATAGCAGAGACAAACCCGCTCGGCATGGACGAGATCTTCTACCGTGTCAGGGGTGCGGTGCTCGGTCGTTACTACACCTGCAACGGCGGTGAGTTCGGCGGCAGGCTGCTCGTCGACTCCTGCACACCGATCACGTTTGAGCCTGCGGAACTGGCTGCACTCCTGAACCGCGCCGGGGGTGAACCGGCATGAGCCCCCAGACAGCATACGAGCGTGAACCGGCGCGGAGGGTCTTTGCATCCGAACTCCGCGAGACTCGCTACCAGTTCAAGGACGGCGAGGACGAGAAGAGCCCGACCTACGTCATCCTCCCGAGCGGGATCCGGAGCAACCGGATATTCATCGTCGGAACCCTCACGGAGAAGCAGCGGCAGGGCGACCAGAACGTCTTCTACCGCGGCCGTGTGATCGACCCGACGGGCACCTTCTTCATCATGGCAGGCTCCTACCAGCCTGAGGCGATGCAGCAACTCGCCCGGATCGATCCGCCGGCCTTCGTCGCCGTCGTCGGGAAACCGAACCTCTTCACGACCCAGGACGGGACCTGTCTCGTCTCGGTCCGCGTGGAGTCGATCACGGTCGTCGACCGTGAGACCCGCGACCTCTGGATGCTCGACACCGCCCGCGAGACCCTGGACCGGCTCGATGCCTTCGGGACGACCGAGGACTCGAAGAAGGCCCAGGAGGAGTACGGGACACAGCCGGACCTCTACCGTAAGATCGTCTACGACGCCCTTACCCAGGTGCAGTTGTAGAACTCTACACCAAAAACCTTTTTTTGTAAAAACGCCGTTTTTCCAGCG